>CAINGG010000163.1 GCA_903848435.1 uncultured Actinomycetes bacterium
CCGATGAGCTCGACCGCATCGGCCACGAGTTCCTGCTCGATCACGGCGCCTATCCCTCGACCCTGGGCTACCGGGGCTATCCGAAATCACTGTGCACGTCGGTCAACGAGGTCATCTGCCATGGCATCCCCGACTCGACGGTGCTCGAGGATGGGGATATCTGCAATATCGACATCACGGCCTTCATCGGGGGCGTCCACGGCGACACCAATGCCACCTTTCCCGTGGGCGAGGTGTCCGAGGAGGCTGCCCTGCTGATCGACCGCACGAGGGAGGCCACCACCCGGGGGATCGCCGCCGTGGCGCCCGGGCGCCCGCTCAACGTCATCGGCCGGGTGATCGAGAGCTATGCCCGCCGCTTCGACTACGGGGTGGTCCGGGACTTCACCGGGCACGGGATCGGGACCCACTTCCACAGCGGGCTCATCGTGCCCCACTTCGACGACGAGCGCTTCGACACGATCCTGGAGCCAGGGATGACCTTCACCATCGAGCCGATGTTGACCCTGGGGACCTACGACTACGACATGTGGGCCGACGGCTGGACCGTCGTGACCAAGGACCGCAGATTGTCCGCGCAGTTCGAGCACACGATCCTGGTGACGAACTCAGGCAGCGAGATCCTGACGCTGCCGTGACCGTGTGAGAGGCTGAACGCATGACGACTTCCACGCCGCCAGCGTGGCCGCACGACGTCCTGACCCTCGCGATCGATATCGGGGGCACCGGACTCAAGGGTGCTCTGGTCGACGCCGGCGGAGCCATGGTTTCCGACAAGTTGAAGGTCGCCACGCCCTACCCATGCCCGCCCGAACGCCTCGTCAGCGAGATCGTCCAGCTGTGCCAGCCGCTCGAGGGCTACCACCGCGTTTCGATCGGGTTCCCCGGGCTCGTGCGCCAAGGCATCGTGCTCGAGGTCCCGTCGCTCTCCCGACGGGTCTACGGAGGTCCGCCCGACCCCGAGCTTGCGGCCCAGTGGTCCGGATTCCACCTGGCCGACGACTTCGCCCACGCCTTCGACCTGCCGGTCCTCGTGGTCAACGACGCCGATATGCAGGGCGCCGCGGTAGTCCAGGGCCAGGGCGTGGAGTTCGTGATGACGCTCGGCACCGGGGTCGGGACGGCGCTGTTCTACGACGGCCACCTGCTGCCCCATTTCGAGCTCTCGCACGGCGCCTTCCGCAAGGGAATGTCCACTGACATCGCGCTCGGCGAGGCGCGGCGACAGGAGATCGGCACCAAGCACTGGATCCCCGACGTACGCCTGGCCATCGAGAACTTCCACAACATGCTCTACTTCGATCACCTCTACGTCGGCGGCGGAAACGCCAAGCGCCTCGAGCCCGCGGACGTCGGGCCGAAGGGCGTGATCATTCCCAACACCGCCGGGATCCTGGGAGGCGTGCGGATCTGGCAGATGGCGGGCGGACTGTGACGCGCTGGCTGTCGGAGGACGAGCAGGCATCCTGGCGCGCCTGGGTCGCCGCCACCCTGCTGCTCCCCGAGCGCCTCAACCGCGACCTGCAGGAGCAGGCCGGGCTGAGCCTGCCCGACTACGAGATCCTCGTGCACCTGTCCGAGGCGCCAGGTCGCCGCATGCGCATGAGCGACCTCGCCAGCGCCACGCTCTCGTCCCGCAGCCGCCTGTCGCACCAGGTCGATCGCATGGAAGCGGAAGGCCTCGTCGAGCGGGAACCCTGCCTGGACGATCGGCGCGGCGCGTTCGCCGTCCTGACATCTCAAGGCTGGAAGACCCTCGTGGCCACCGCTCCCACGCACGTCGAGAGCGTCAGGGCCCACCTGGTCGACGTGCTGTCGCCCGAGGAGTTCGCCGAGCTCGGCCGGATTTGCAGCACGATCGCCGAGCGAGCGTGCACCGGGCAGGCCGAGGGCAACGCCGACTGCGCGTAGCCCAGCCCACCCCCGGCGATGGGCGTCCAAATCGGACCCGCCACACTTTTGACCCGTGCTGGTCGTGAGCGTGCTGAGCCTGAAGGGCGGCGTCGGAAAGACGTCCGTCGTCCTCGGGTTGGCCGGTGCCGCACTCAAGAAGGGCCTGTCCACGGTCGTCATCGATCTGGACCCTCAGGGCAATGCCACGTCGGTGCTGCGGTCTCGCCGGATTCGCGGAACGGCGTCCACGGTCCTGGCACACCCCACCGAGGAATCGGTCACCGAGGCC
>CAINGG010000164.1 GCA_903848435.1 uncultured Actinomycetes bacterium
AGCAGGCCCACGCGACCGGGAAGCAGCGCCTGCACCAACTCGGCCATGGCGTCAGCCTAAGCGGCAGGGAGGAGTCCAACCTGGCGAAGCCACGCCGCGGTTCGCTCGCGTCCCGCCTCGAGATCTACTCGCGGCTCCCACCCGAGCCCGCGCAGCGCCGCATTGGAGTACACCGCACGGCGTCGCAGGTAGCGGATCGACTGGCGATCGAGGTCGAGCCGACGCCGTAGCGATTGGGGGAGCACCCTGGCGGCGCCCCCGACAAGGGGCTCTGCGAGCCAGCCCGGCAGGGTCGGCGCAAAGCCCATGCCGAGTTGCTCGGCGTACCAGCCCCAGAAGTCGCCCGCGGGTGTCGCCACACCGTCGGTGGCGATGTATGCCCGACCACTCGTGCTCGACCCGCCCGCGACGACGACCTCGATCGCGTCGACGAGGTTGTCGATGTAGACGTGGTTGATCACGCCGCCCTTGACCACCAGATAGGTGCGGCTGCGGATGTGCTGGATCGGTCGAATGATCCAGGGCATCGACATCGGGCCGTAGACATCGCCCGGCCGCACGATGTGCACGTGAAACTCGCCGGGCACGTCGAGACCGCGCAGCAGGTGCTCTGATCGGATCTTGCTTGAGCAGTATGGATTCGCCGCGTGATCGAGCGGACCATCCTCGTCCACGCCGTCCGGGAAGTCGAAGCCATGCACCATGACACTCGACAGGTGCACGAACGACGATGCGCCTGCCTCCCGAGCCGCTAGCGCCACCTGTCGCGGTGCACGCGCGTTGATGCGGTCGAAGTCGGCCCAGTCACCGGATTCCGCGACGATCGCCGCCGTGTGCACGACGAGATCGCTGCCCTCCACGAGGCCGCGCAGCGTCTGCGGACTTGTCACGTCACCGATGAGGTAGTCGACGCGCGGATCGGCGTCGGGCGTCAGGGGATCAACAGGATCCGGCAGGCGCAGGTCGAGCCCGCGCACGGCCCAGCCCTTGTCCGCATAGCGACGGGCAACCGCATCGCCGATGAATCCGGAGACGCCGGTGATGGCAATGGTGGGCATCAGCTGAAGGGCAGGCGCTCGTCGATGCGCACCGACGCACGGCCTGCGACGCGCCAGAGGCGAGCGGTCGCATCGCGGTCCTCAGGAGTGATGAGGTTGCCCATGACGCGCAGGGCGATCGTCATGAGGAACGTCGATCGCATGCCGATGGGCCCGAGGCTGGCGAGCAGGCCGGGCACGGTGATGAGTCCGGCCAGCCGGCGCGCGATGGAGAAGGCCTCGCCGTAGCGCTCGCGAAGCAGGCCGGGCCAGATAGTCGACAGGTCGTAACTCGGGCCCCGAGACGCCAGGAGCTGGGCGGCCAGGTGTCCGGTCTCGAGTCCGTAGTCGATGCCCTCTCCATTGAGAGGGTTGACGCATCCGGCGGCATCGCCGACCAGTAGCCAGTTGGGCCCGGACACTCCGCTGACGGCCCCGCCCATGGGCAGCAGGGCGGACCACGGGGCGCGTACGTCGTCCTGCAACTCCCAGTCCTCGCGCTGCGTGTCGGCGTAGTAGTTCAGCAGGGAGCGCAGATTGATGTCGGCTGGCCTCTTGGCTGTCGCAAGCGTGCCGACGCCGATGTTCACCTCGCCATCACCCAGCGGGAAGATCCTGCCGTATCCCGACAGGATGCGGTCGGCGTCGTCGCGCAATTCCAAGTGCGAGGAGATCCACTCATCGTCGCTGCGACCGGACTTGATGTAGCCGCGGGCGGCTATGCCGTAGGCCGTGTCGCGATGCCACTCGCGACCGAGCGCGCGCCCCAACTGTGAGCGAGCGCCGTCAGCGACGACGAGTCGGCGG
>CAINGG010000165.1 GCA_903848435.1 uncultured Actinomycetes bacterium
CTGGGCTGGCGCGACATCGTCCAGATCGACAAGGGCCCGCTGCCCAACCCGGGCGGCTCGACCGGCCACGCGTCGAACTTCATCTTCCTGGTCGATCACACCAAGGAGATGGCCGAGCTCACCCTCGACAGCGTGCGGCAATACACGGAGTTCGGCACGTTCACCAAGTGCGGTGGCATCGAGGTAGCCCGCACGCCTGAGCGCATGCAGGAACTCACCCGGCGCATCACCTCCGGCAAGTCCTGGGGCGTCGAGGGCATGTCGCTGCTCACCCCCGCCGAGGTCAAGGAGATGGTCCCCTACATCGACGAGACCGTGATCCTCGGCGGCTTCTACACCGAGGGCGTCGGCGTCGTCGACTCGCTGCGCATGGGCACGATCATGCGCGAGAAGGCCGTCGAGATGGGTGCCCTGCAGTCCTTCGCCAACGTCGAGGTCAAGGACCTCACCGTGACCGATGGCGCCATCAGCGCGGTCGTCACCGACCAGGGCACCATCGAGTGCGACTACGTCGTCGTGGCCTGCGGGTGCTGGAGCCGCCAGATCGCCGCCATGGCCGGTGCGCAGATTCCGCTCACCCCGGCCGTGCACCAGATGAAGGACATCGGCCCCGTCCCGATGTTCGCCGATGCCAAGGGCGACATCGAATACCCGATCGTGCGCGACATGGACACCAACATGTATGAGCGCCAGCACGGCACGGGCCTGGAGATCGGCTCCTACGCCCACCGACCGATCCTCTACGACGCCGAGGACATTCCCTCGAACGCCGAGGCCGCGCTCTCGCCCACCGAGTTCCCGTTCACCCCCGATGACTTCGCCGACCAGGACGAGCACGCGCTCGAGCTCATGCCCGACATCGTCGGCGACGAGACGATCGGCGAGAAGTACGCCATCAACGGGATCTTGTCGCTCACTCCCGACGGCATGCCCGTCCTCGGCGAGACGCCCGAGGTCAAGGGCCTGTGGGCCGCGGCGGCGGTCTGGGTCAAGGAAGGCCCGGGCGTCGGCCGCACGATCGCCGAGTGGATGGTGCTGGGCGAGCCGGAGATCGACGTGCACGCGTCCGACGTCGCGCGTTTCTACCCGCAGCAGACGACCACCAAGCACATCAAGGACCGCACGGCCGAGGGTTTCAACAAGACCTACGGCATCGTGCACCCGGCCGAGCAGTGGGGATCCAACCGCGAGGTGCGCATGTCGCCTTACTACGACCGCGAGAAGGCCCTCGGCGCCGTGTTCTACGAGACCGTCATGTGGGAGCGGCCCTTCTGGTACGAGTCCAATGCGGGCCTGCTCGACAAGTTCGGCGACAAGGTGATGCCGCGTACGGCCGAGTGGGACTCCCGCTGGTGGTCGCCCATCATCAACGCCGAGCACCTGCAGATGCGCGAGACCGCCGGCATGGTCGATCTGACCGCGTTCGCGATCTTCGACATCACCGGTCCGGGCGCCCTCGACACCGTGCAGCGCGTCTGCCTTCGGCAGATGGACGTGGCGGTCGGCAAGGTCATCTACACGCCGGTGCTCTCTCCCGGCGGTGGCTTCCGCTCCGACCTCACCGTCATGCGACTCGGCGACGACCACTACCGCGTCGTCACCGGAGGTGCGCACGGCATGAGCGACCTCAAGTGGTTCAAGGACCACGCGGCACCCGGGTCGACGTTCAGCGATCTCACCGAGGCCATCTCCACCATCGGACTGTGGGGCCCCAACGCCCGCGCGATCCTGGCGGCCGTGACGTCCGACGACGTGAGCCACGAGGGCTTCCCCTTCGGCACCTGCCGCGAGATCACCGTCGGCGGCAAGAAGGTGCTGGCCTCGCGCATCTCCTACGTCGGCGACCTCGGCTGGGAGCTCTACGTGCCGATGGCCGAAGGCCTGGCGCTGTGGGACGCGCTGTGGGAGGCCGGCCAAGCGCACGGTCTCGTGCCTGTCGGCATCGGCGTCTACGGCACCACCGGGCGCCTGGAGAAGGGCTACCGCGCCTACGGTGCCGAGCTCGAGTCCGAGTACACCCTCGTCGAGGCCGGCATGGCCCCGAAGAAGATCAAGGACGCCGACTTCATCGGCAAGGAGGCCCACCTCAAGCACCGCAACGAGGCGCCGGTCACCCGCATGTGCTCGCTCACCGTCGACGACAACACGTCATCCTCGGGCGAGAAGCGCTACATGCTGGGCAAGGAGCCGATCCTCACCAAGGACGGCGCTCCTATTACCGACGCGCACGGCCGTCGCTCCTACGTGACGTCGGCTGGCTCGGGCCCGTCGATCGGCAAGCACATCCTCATGGCCTACCTGCCGCCGGAGTACGCCGAGCCGGGCACGCACCTGCTCGTGGAATACCTCGGCGAGCAGTACCCGGTGACCGTGGAGGGATCGGGAGCGATCTTCGATCCCGCGAACGAGCGGATCCAGTCGTAATGGACATCGCCGTCTGCATCAAGCGCGTCCCGCTCTCACCGGGGCGCTGGACACTCACCGCCGATGGCACCGCCATCGACACCAGCGGCAGCGCCATGGGCTGGACCCTCAGCCCTCACGAGGAGTGCGCGACCGAGGCGGCCGTGCAACTCGTCGAAGCCAACGGCGGTTCCGTGACGGCCATCTCGCTCGGCACCTCGGAGTCGCAAGAGCAGATCCGCGAGCTCATGGCGGTCGGCGTCGATCGCGGCATCCTGCTCGAGACCGATGGCGCGGAGTGGGATCCGCAGGCAACCGCCAGCGCGATCGTCGACAGCATGAAGGCCGATGGCACGGCATTCGACATGGTCATCCTCGGCACCGAGTCAGCGGACACCGGCGATTACCAGGTCGGCGTGCGGATCGCCCACGCCCTCGGCTGGCCCATCGTCACCAACGTCAAAGGCCTGTCGGTGAGCAATGGCGTCGCGCGCTGCGAGCGCGTCGCTGGCGCCGAGCGCGAGGTCTACGAGGTCGCGCTGCCCGCGGTGATCTCGGTCAAGGACGGCCTCAACATCCCGCGCTACCCCTCGGTGCCCGGGCGCATCAAGGCACGCAAGAAGCCGATCGAGACCAGCACCCCGCAGCGTCCGGCACCGCGCCTGGAGAAGAAGTCGCTGGCCCTGCCACCGCAGGAGGTGGGCACCGCCGAGGTCATCGGCACCGGGCCCGATGCGGCACCGAAGGTCGTGGAGATCCTCAAGGAGATCGGAGTCCTCACATGATCCTCGTCTACGTCGATCACGATCGCGGCACGCTCGACGAGTTGTCGCTGCAGGCCGTCTCGGCAGCCGCCGCCCTGGGCCAGCCGGTCGAGGCCGTGCTCGTCGGGTCCGATGCCGCCTCCGCCGCCGCACGCCTCGGCGAGTTCGGTGTCACGACGGCTCACGTCGCTGCCGATCCGCGGCTGACCGACTACGCGCCGCAGGCGGCTGGCCGCGCCGTCGCCGAGCTCGTCGGCACGCTGTCGCCCACTGCGGTGCTCGCCGTCGGATCGCCGCGCGGCAACGAGGTGCTCGCCCACGTCGGAGCGATCCTCGACCTGCCCTTCGCGGCCGACTGCACCACCATCTCTCTAGGAAGCGGCTCCTTCGACATCACGCGCAACCGCTGGGCCGGCAATGTCATCGAGAACGCCGTCGTCCACGCACCGACGCTCATTGCCTCGACCGCGCCGCACGCCTTCACCGCCGAGCCGGTCGCAGGCAGCGCGCCGGCGACGGTGCAGGAGTTCGCGCCGGCACTCACCGATGCCGACCTGGCGGTGCGGATCATCGATCGCACCGGCGGTGGCGGTGGCGGCGTGGGCCTGGCCGAGGCCAAGGTCGTCGTCTCGGGCGGCCGCGGCGTCGGTGAAAGCGGCTTCGGCCCGCTCGAGGAACTTGCCGGGCTGCTCGGCGGTGCCGTGGGGTGCTCGCGCGTCGTCACGTCGGCCGGCTGGCGTCCCCATGCCGAGCAGGTGGGCCAGACCGGCACCAAGGTCGCCCCCGACCTCTACATCGCCTGCGGCATCAGCGGCGCCACGCAGCACATCGCCGGCTGCAAGAACGCCAAGACCATGATCGCGATCAACACCGATCCGGAGGCGACGATCATGTCGTACGCCGACTACGCGATCATCGGCGATGTCTCCACTGTCCTGCCCGCTATCGTCGACGCAGTACGCGCCGCCAAGTCCTAGGAGCGACATGCCTTCCGACATCGAGATCGCCCAGGCGACGCAGATGGATCGCATCTCGTCGGTGGCTGCCTCGCTCGGCATCCCCGACGAGGCACTGGAGCCCTTCGGCCACTACAAGGCGAAGGTCTCCAACGCCTATCTCGATTCCCTGCCGGAGCGGCCGGGCGCCAAGCTCATCCTCGTCACGGCCATCAGCCCTACGCCCGCGGGCGAGGGCAAGACCACGACGACCGTCGGCCTCGGCGATGGCCTGCGCCGCATCGGCAAGGACGTCATGCTCTGCCTGCGCGAGCCGTCGCTCGGCCCGGTCTTCGGCATGAAGGGCGGCGCCGCCGGTGGCGGCTACGCGCAGGTCGTGCCGATGGAAGACATCAACCTCCACTTCACCGGCGACTTCAGCGCCATCGGGCTGGCCAACAACCTGCTCGCCGCGCTCCTCGACAACCACATTCACCACGGCAACGCCCTCGGCATCGACGTGCGGCGCATCACGTGGAAGCGTGTCATGGACATGAATGACCGGGCGCTCCGCGACATCGTCGTGAGCCTGGGTGGCCCCGCCAATGGCTACCCCCGCGAGGATGGCTTCGACATCGTCGTCGCCTCCGAGGTCATGGCGATCTTCTGCCTCGCGACCTCGCTGGAGGACCTCAAGACGCGTCTGGGCAACATCATCGTCGGCTACAACCGCGAGAAGGAGCCCATCCGCGCACGCGATCTCGACGCCGATGGGGCGATGACCGTGCTGCTCAAGGACGCCTTCAATCCCAACCTTGTCCAGACCCTCGAGCACACGCCCGCCTTCGTGCACGGCGGGCCGTTCGCCAACATCGCCCACGGCTGCAACACCGTCGTAGCCACGCGCGGGGCGATGAAGCTGGCCGACTACGTCGTCACCGAGGCCGGCTTCGGCGCTGACCTCGGCGCAGAGAAGTTCATCGACATCAAGTGCCGCAAGTCGGGCCTGCGCCCGTCGGCAGCGGTCATCGTCGCCACGATCCGTGCCCTGAAATACCACGGCGGGGCCGATCTCAAGACGATCACTGACGAGGACCTCGGCGCCCTCGAGAAGGGCATCGTCAACCTGCAGCGTCACATCGAGAACGTGCGCGACGTCTACGGCGTCAACTGCGTCGTCTCGATCAACCGCTTCACCTCCGACACCGACGCCGAGATCGACCTGCTGACGCGCCTCGTGGCCGAATCGGGCTCCGATGTTGTTCTGGCCACGCACTGGGCTGATGGCGGTGCAGGTGCGGAGGATCTCGCCCGCAAGGTCGTCGAGCTGTGCGAATCGCCCCGCGAGGTCACCTTCGTCTACCCCGACGAGGCAAGCCTGTGGGACAAGATCAACGCGATCGCCACGCGCGTCTACCGGGCCTCCGAGGTGACGGCCAACTCGAAGGTGCGCCAGCAGATCCGCGACCTCGAGGCGATGGGCTACGGCCACCTGCCCGTGTGCGTGGCCAAGACCCAGTACTCCTTCTCCACGGACGCTTCGCTGCGCGCCGCACCGACGGGCCACGTCCTCGACATCCGCGAGGTGCGGCTATCGGCCGGAGCCGAGTTCGTGGTGATGGTCTGCGGCGACATCATGACGATGCCCGGCCTGCCCAAGGTGCCCGCTGCGGAGCGGATCGACCTCGTCGACGGCGCGGTCGTGGGGCTCTTCTGACCTGACCGGTCACCGGACGGCACGATGGGTCCCAGCCATAGCGAGGGAGACACGATGGGGCCAGTGCGAGGAGGGTCCATGGACTACGACATCGAACTCACGACGTTGAACGACCAGGCAGCGGCAGTCGTCCACGGCGAAGTTGCACCCGATGAGATCGGGCCTTTCATCGGCCAGGGCCTGGAGAAGGTGTCCGCAGCGCTGTCGCTGGTCGGGGCCTTTCCCGTCGGGCCGCCGTTTGCCCGCTACGACATGCTCGGTGATCGTTTCGCCATCGATGTGGGCTTCCCCTGTGGCGCGTCCGGCGTCGACGGAGGCGACGTGCGCATGACGCAACTCCCGGCGGGCTTGGCCGCGCGGACGATGCACGTGGGCAGTTACCGCGCCATTGCGGGTGCTTATGCCGCGCTGGAGCAGTGGATCCGCGACAACGGCTACCAGCCAGCGGGCATGCCCTGGGAGAGTTACCTCGACGGGCCCGATGCCGAGAAGCCGCGCACCGTCATCACCTGGCCGGTCGAGGGCCGCGGCTGACCTTCGAGCCTTGAGTGGCGGGTTTTGCTGCCCAGACACGGCGTGTCGGGCAGCACAACCCGCCACTCAACACAGAGGGCGAGCCCCCGGTCAGGATTGAACTGACGACCTACCGCTTACAAGGCGGTTGCTCTACCACTGAGCTACGGAGGCGGGCCTTCCCATCCTGCCACGCGCGGCGCCCGACCTCAGTCGGCGGCGAAGCCGCCATCGACCAGCAGCGTGGTGCCCGTGATGAAGTCTGAGGCGGACGACGCCAGGAAGACGGCCGCGCCGCCCAGGTCCTGGGGCACGCCCCACCGCCCCTCCGGCGTACGCGCCTGCACGGCCTCATCCAAGCCCGGGAGCTGCTGGCGCGCTCCTTGCGTCAGGTCTGTGTCGATCCAGCCGGGCAGGATCGCATTGGCCTGAATGCCATCCTTGGCCCACGCCACGGCGAGCGCTTTGGTGAGTTGCACCAGTCCGCCCTTGGCTGCGCCGTACGCCGCTGCCTTCTCGTTGGCGAAGATCGACATCAGCGAGGCGATGTTGATGATCTTCCCGCCACCCGATGCCTTCATGGCGGGGTACGCCGCCCTGCTGCAGAAGAATGGGCCA
>CAINGG010000166.1 GCA_903848435.1 uncultured Actinomycetes bacterium
CAGGTACGGCATAGGAATCGAAGATCGATTCCAGGCTCACCTCCGGCACGATACCTCCTCAGGGCCAGTCTGCCCCCTGAGACGTCCGACAGGGTCGCTCGGATCCCGTTCTTCAGCTAAATCCCAGGCGAGCGGCATCATCGGCCACGTCGATGTCGTCGCATGCACCCCAGGCGTCAATGATCGAGATGACCGTACGCGGGCGCAGCGCGTCGAGAACCGACCGCACCGAGGCGTTGGCGCCATCGCCGAATGACGCGAGGACCTCGCACAGATGGGGTAGGGCGTAGACAGCCGTGAGCGGCTGCTCGCGTCCGGCAGCGTCGAGCACCGTGGCGGCGGCGCCATCGTCGATGACGGTGAGCAGCGCGGGCACCGCGTCAGCGCCCCGCGGCGCATCGCCCGCGAGCACGACGACATGCGTGGCTTCGGAGGGCACGGCAGCAACGCCGGCAATGAGCGCGGCGCAGGGGCCGCCTCCCGGCGGTGACTCGCGCACCCAGGTGACACTTCGAGCGAGCGGACGCTCCGGGCCGACCACGATCACGGGTTCGGCAACCTGCGCCACTCCGTGGACGGTGACGTCCAGCAGCGTGCGTCGTTGGGCATCACGGAGGTCGAGTTTGTCGGCGCCGAATCGCCGTGACTCTCCACCGGCGATGACGATCGCGGCTACGGAGCCCACTCGGGCTTCCTCTTTTCCAGGAACGCCGTCATGCCCTCGCGTGCCTCCGCAGAGGTGAAGAGGCCCGCCGACATCTCGGCGGTCCAGGCGAATGCCTCGTCTCGCGTCATCGCCGGGACACGGCGTAGCAACTCCTTCGTATTGCGCGTTGCCTCGGGTCCGCCGAGCAGCAGCGCATCGACGTAGGCACGGACGGCGGCGTCGAGGCCCGCGGGCTCAGCGACAGATGTGATGAGCCCTGCTGCGAGCACGCGATCAGCATTAACGCGCTCGCCGGTCAGCAGCAGCTCCTGCGCGTCTCGCCGGTGCATCACCTGCAGGCACACGGCGGAGATGATCGCGGGTGCGACGCCGACGCGGACCTCCGAAAACGCGAATCGCGCCTCGCTGGATGCCACCGCGAGATCGCACGCCGCGACCAAGCCATTGCCACCACCCGCGACATGCCCCTGAACGCGGGCGACGAGCGGCTTGGGGTGGTCAAGCATCGCGGTCAGCAGGTCGACCAGGCCCGACGTGCCACTCGTGGCAAACCCTCCTTCCGCTGCAGCAACCGCACCCGCGAGGTCGGCGCCGGAACAGAACGTCGATCCGCTGCCGGTGACCACGACGACACGAACCGCATCGTCCTGCGCGGTTGCCTGCAGGTGATCGACCATGAGCTGCATGGCAGCAGCATCCAGCCGATTCTTGGCCTCAGGTCGGTTGAGCGTGATCGTGGCGACCAGCCCCTCGATGAGGCAGGTGACCGCCTCGTCGCTCACTTCTTGCCCATGCCTTCCAGCATCGTGATGACGCGCAGCATCACCTCGTCGGCTCCGCCACCGATCGACATCAGTCGCGAGTCGCGGAAGTAGCGCGCCACCCACATCTCCTCGGCGTAGCCCATGCCGCCGTGGTACTGCACGCATGTGTCAGCCACCTCGCGGGTCACGCGACCGGTCTTGAGCTTGGCGACGGTGGCCTCGCGCGTGACGTCGTGACCATCGAGGTAGCGATCGGCAGCATGCTGCAGGAAGCCGTCGATGAGGTCTACGTCGGCGTAGAGCTCCGCCAACCGGTACTGCAGATGCTGATTGGCCAGCAGTGGCTTGCCGAAGGCGACCCGCTGCTGCAGGTAGTCCTTGGTGCGGTCGAGTGCCTTGCGAGCGCCGGCCAGCGCGATGTAGGCGCCCACCAATCGCTCGTCCTGGAACTGCGACATCTGCTGCTGGAAGCCCCGCCCCTCCTCGCCGACCGTGTTGGACACGGGTACGCGCACCTCATCGAGAACGATCTCCGCGGTGTCGCTGGAACGATTTCCCATCTTCTCGATCTTGCGGCCGACACTGAAGCCCGGCGTACTCGTCGGGACGACGATCAGGCTCATGCCGTGGTAGTCACCCGGCTGCGAATCATCCGTGCGGGCGAGTAGGCACAGCCAGTCAGCCTGGGTGCCATTGGTGATCCACATCTTGCGACCTGTGATGACCCAGTCGTCGCCATCGCGCACCGCACGCGTGCGGATTCCCGCGACATCGGACCCGGCGTCCGGCTCACTGACGGCGATGGAGCACACCATCTCGCCGCGAAGCGTGGGTTCCAGATACGCGCGCTTGAGTTCATCCGAGCCGTATCTCGCCAGTGCCGGTGTCGCCATCGACGTCTCCACGGCGATGGCCATGGGCACGCCTGCGCAATCGATGCGACCGAGCTCCTGGGCGAGCACATAGGTGAACGAGTGATCGGCTCCGCCGCCCCCGAAGTCAGGGTCATACTCCAGGCCGAGTGCGCCGATCTCGCCGAGCTTCGGGAAGAGTTCGTGCGCGGGGAAGATGCCCGCCTCTTCCCACTCGTCGACGTAGGGATTGATCTCCTCATCGACCAGTCGGCGAACCGACTTGCGGAAGTGCTCGTGCTCCTCGGTGAACTGCATCTCATCCCTTCCTAACCGGCGTGAGACCGAGCGAACCGGCCCACAGTGCTGTCAGCGTTGCCACCGCGATGTCCTCATCATGAGTCTCACCGCGTCCAAACCAGTGGCGCGCGAATCCCTCGACCATCGCGCACAGCGCGGCCGCAGCAGCGTGTGCGTCGAGGTCCGTCCGCGCCAACCCCTCGTCCTGCAGGTGACGCAGCGTGGCGGCGACTCGATCGACGTGAGCTCGCCGCAGGCCCGTGAGCACGGCGCGGAAGGACTCATCGGTCGTGGCCGCCTGCTCGACAACCTCCAACAGACGAGCGTTCGCCCGATAGGCGTCGAGGTAGGAGCGATTCGCGCGTTCGATACGCGACACCGGATCTGTATCGACTGGTGCACTGAGTGACGCGTAGAGATCGCCGACAAGGGAGTCGACGACCGCCATGAGCACGGCGTCCTTGGTAGGGAACCAGGTGTAGACGGTCCCGTGGCTCACGCCGGCGGCTTCGGCCAGGTCACTCATGCGCGTGCCGTCGTAGCCGCGCTCCTCGAAGACGCCCCGAGCAGCGCCGATCAGTGCATCGCGCGTACGACGGCCGCGATCGGTCAGCGGGACGGCACTCATGACAGGTCCA
>CAINGG010000167.1 GCA_903848435.1 uncultured Actinomycetes bacterium
ACCTGCTCGCGCGAGGGTGCCCAGCCTCCGACCCGCGCTGAGGTTGACGCGGCCCTGCGGGGCTGAGTCGCCCTAGCGCGCCTCGTTGAAGTCGACCATCGCGTAGCCGCTGAGCTTGTCGAGCCTGTGCTCGCTCACGACTTCGCGGATGGTGCCGCTCTTGCTGCGCATGACGATCGAGTGCGTGACAGCGCCCTGGGCTCGATAGCGCACACCACGCATGAGCTCGCCATCGGTGATGCCGGTGGCACAGAAGAAAACATTGTCGCCGGTGACGAGATCGTCGGTCGTGAGGACGCGTTCGAGGTCGTGCCCGGCGGCAATCGCCTTCTCGCGCTCGGCGTCATCACGCGGCCACATGATGCCCTGGATGGTGCCACCCAGGCACTTCACCGCGCAGGCCGTGATGATGCCCTCGGGCGTGCCGCCGATGCCCAGGAGAAGGTCGACTCCGGTGCCTTCGCGCATCGTCATGATCGCTCCGGCGACGTCACCATCCGAGATGAACTTGATGCGCGCGCCCGCGTCACGCACCTCGCCGACGAGGTCTTCGTGCCGTGGTCGGTCGAGGAGGCACACCGTGAGATCGGCCACGCTGCGCCGCTTCGCGCGGGCCACGCGCTCCAGGTTGACCGCGACGGGCGCGGTGATGTCGACGACGTCGGCGGCCTCGGGGCCCGTGACGAGCTTGCGCATGTAGAAGACGGCACTGGGGTCGTACATAGAGCCGCGTTCCGAGACGGCGAGCACCGAAATGGCATTGGCCATCCCCTTGGAGCACAGCGTGGTGCCGTCGATGGGGTCGACGGCGACGTCGACAGTGGGGCCGGTGCCGTCGCCGACGGCCTCGCTGTTGTAGAGCATGGGAGCGTCGTCCTTCTCGCCCTCGCCGATGACGACGACTCCGCGCATCGACACGCTGCTGATCAGGGCACGCATCGCGTTGACCGCCGCGCCGTCGGCCCCGTTCTTGTCGCCGCGGCCGACCCAACGGCCAGCCGCCATGGCTGCGGCCTCGGTCACACGGACCAACTCCAGGGCGAGGTTGCGGTCGGGTACCTCTGCCGACGAGGAGGCCATGCCCGACCTTCTCATGGATCCGACCCCTCTCGGGATGTCCTTCGGGCAGGACTGGGGGACGATGGGGTCATGTCGCAGGAACTGCGCCCAACCGGGCGCCCCAACGCCCGGCTGGGGCAGACCGTCCGGGACATGGTGATCTCGCTGGTCCTGGTGCTCGGCGTGATCGGCGCTGTCCTGCTGTTGACCATGCGCCCGCAGCCCGATCCCGTGCGCGTCGTCGATCCGACGCCGGTGGTCGTCCAGGCTCGGGCCGAGGCGGACTACCCGGTGCTCTATCCGGCCAAGCTCGACGCGAGCTGGCGCGCCACCAGCGCCCGCTGGGATATCACCGACGTGACGGCCCCGGAAGCGGCGTTCCACGTCGGCTTCGTGACCCCTGCTGACGACTACGCCCAGATCGGCCAGTCGGCGACGGCCAACGAGCGCTACATCCAGGCGCAGACCGATGAGGGGCGACCCATCGACACGGTCGGGCAGTGGCAGCGCTTCGAGAGCGCCGACGGCACCCGATCGCTCGTGCGCGTCCAGGACGGTGTCACGTCGGTCGTGTCCGGCACCGCGACCTGGGATGTGCTCACGGATCTGGCGGAGCGACTCAGTCCGACGGCTCTTCCCCTTCAGTAGGGGTCGCGGCGTCTTCCGCGGCGTCCAAGCGCTGCTGCGCTCCATCGAGCCATCGGGTGCATGCGGCAGCCAGGCGCTCGCCGCGTTCCCAGAGGTCGAGCGCCTCCTCGAGGGTGGTGTCTCCTGACTCGAGCGTCGCGACGATCTCGGCCAATTGCTCGCGTGCTTCCTCGTAGGTCAGCTGCTCTGGCTCGCTCATGTCACTCCCTCTCGCGCACCGTGGCGCTGATGCGGCCCTCGGCCACTCGGATGTCGAGCTCCGCGCCGACGGCCACCTCGTCAGACGAGCGTACGACGCGTCCATCGGGTGTGCGCACGACGGCGTAGCCGCGATCGAGAGTCGCTGCCGGCGACAGCACTCGCAGCCGGGCGGCGAGGTGATCAACGTCATCGCGACCGCGCTCGATGCGTCGAAGGATCGCGGTGCGCGCCCGGGACTGACGCTCATCAATGCGTTGTCGATCTGTCTCAAGTGAGCGCCGGACGATGCGTCGCACGCGCGTGCGCATGGCATCGACAAGCCGAAGCTCCTCGGCCACATCGGGCACGATGCGTTTCGCCGCGTCAGTCGGCGTCGATGCGCGGAGGTCGGCCGCGAGATCCATGAGTGGCACGTCCTGCTCGTGGCCGATGGCGCTGACGACCGGGACGCGGGAGGCCGCAACGGCCCGCACGAGTCGCTCATTGCTGAAGGGCAGGAGGTCCTCGACACTCCCGCCTCCGCGGGCGATGACGATCACATCGACCTCG
>CAINGG010000168.1 GCA_903848435.1 uncultured Actinomycetes bacterium
ACCGACGATGGTCAGCGCCGACGTCGCCTTGTCATAGGTGACGGTCGTGACGATCCGGTGATCGGGACCCAAAGCGCTCAGGATCGACACGGCGGTGAAGACCTTCTCGTTGGAGGCCGTCGACTTCGGCTGGGTGCCATCCAGGTCGTAGACGACGTCGCCGGTGGCCACATCGATGACCACGGCACCGACCGCTGAGCCCAGCGCACCCGACGAGAGCGGGCCCTCGATGGCCGCGGCGACCGACGCGGGCAGCGGCGCAGTCGCCGCCGATGCACTGGCAGCGGGCAGGACCGGACCGGCCGGGCCCGTGGGGGCGGCGGCGGATGCGGGAACCGCAAGGACGCCCACGACGATGAGGGATCCCACAATCAGGGAGGCCGTACGCCGATCCCGCCACCACGCACCGAACACGTAGGGAACACTAGGACAGTCAGCGCTTCGAGGAGGTTCCGTGACATCCGTGCCGCTGGAATTCGACGTCACCATCGAGATCCCCGCGGGGAGCCGCAATAAGTATGAGATGGACCATCGGACCGGCCGCATCCGCCTCGATCGCATGCTCTTCACGGCCACCCGCTACCCGCACGACTACGGCTTCGTCGACGACACGCTGGGACTGGACGGCGATCCGCTCGATGCACTGGTGCTCGTCCAGGAGCCCACGTTCCCCGGCATCGTGATTCGCTGTCGCACGGTCGGGATGTTCCGCATGACCGATGAAGCAGGTGGCGACGATAAGTTGCTGTGCGTGCCGCTCAACGATCCCCGCCTCGATCATCTCCGCGACATCTACCACGTAGCAGAGTTCGATCGACTCGAGATCCAGCACTTCTTCGAGGTCTACAAGGACCTGGAGCCGGGCAAGTCCGTTGAGGGCGCAACGTGGGTGGGCCGCGAGGAGGCGGAGCAGGAAATCCGCGAATCCTGGGAGCGCTACGACGCCACGGAGAAGTAGTGCCCGGATCCGGAGACGGCTGGATCACGCTGGCCAGCGGGCGAGTGATGTGGGGGCGCTACGGCGCTGCGGGCATGCTGCTCTGCCATCGCGACGACGACGTCGACCGGCTGCTGCTCGCCCGGCGCGCGCACTGGGTGCACGGCGGCAACGGACTGTGGTCCGTGCCCGGCGGGGCGATCGACGCGGAGGAGACACCTGTGCAGGCCGCCCTCCGCGAGTTCGATGAGGAGATCGGCGCCATCCCGCCCGGCTGGCGGCTCGCCGGGATCCACGAGGTCGTCATCGAGCAGGACGTCTGGAGCTACCACACGTGCTGTGCGTTCGTCGATGAGCGGCCGCACTACGACGCCACGCTGTCGCTCGAGAACGACGAGGCGCAGTGGTGGTCCGTCGACGAACTCGAAAGCCTGCCGCTCTTCGGGCCCTTTGAGGACGCGCTGCCCGAACTCCTGCGAATCCTGGCCGAGAGTCGTTAACCCGCGGCCAAGTCGCCGAGCGCGACATGCTCGATGATCGGTGCGTAGTCACCCATGGTGGGCGATGCCGGGTCACCTAACGCGACCTTGTCGATCCCGTACTTGAAGGCCTTCGACGGGAGGATGTTGCGGACGATGAGGAAGGCATCCGGCAG
>CAINGG010000169.1 GCA_903848435.1 uncultured Actinomycetes bacterium
CGCACCGCACAACCCGCCACTCAACGCGGAAGGGGGCCACTCAACGCGGAGGGGGAGGGACTAGGCGATGACGCGGAGGTGATCGACCGCGGGATCGACGCTGCCGCGCACCCAGCCGTAGGGCGAAGCAGCCGTGTCGTGCAGGAAGTCCAGGATCTCCTGCGTGATCGCCTCGCCGGGCAGCACGTTGGCCACGCCAGGCGGGTACGCCGCGAGGGAGTCGGCCGAGATGCGCCCGACCGCCTTCGCGGCCGGCACGATCTCGTTGGGACTGAGGTAGGCATCTCGAAGATCCATGCGCCGTGGCGCGTTGGGCGGCAGGTGGATCGGCGGGTAGCCCTCGAGGTCCTGTTGCGGAAGCGCGTGCAGCGCTGCAGCGACGTAGTCGACGTCGAGCCGACTACCCGCACCCACAAGGCCCACAATGCACGTGCCGGTCGCCATCTCGACATGGATGCGGCTGCGCTCCTCGAGAAGTCGCCGGGCGACGTAGCCCGGCACCCCGCCCGAGCGTGTGTCGACGACGAAGCGCAGCGGGTCGAGGGCGATGACGTCTGGCGCGGCATGGATGCTCGGGTCAGGGTCGGCGTAGCGACCCTCGGCATTGAGCACCTCGCGCAGCCGCTCGACGTCGGCGATGCTCGCCCCGATGCCCGGGATGCCGTTGAGATACAGATCGCGTCGGGCCAGGTCGAGCGACGCGTAGAGAATCCCCGACGGGCTCGTGGTGCCGAACGTGGTCATCGCGCGAACGATGAGCGGCTCCAGTTGATCGGCGAAGATGCCGTCGCCCAGGTGCAGCATGGCCGATTGCGTGAGGCTGCCGCCAAGCTTGTGCGTGCTGGAGATGACCAGGTCAGCCCCGGATTGCAGGGCCGACTTCGGCAGCTCGGGATGGAAGCCGAAGTGGCTGCCCCACGCCTCGTCGACCACGAGTGGGACGCCGTGCTGGTGCGCGACTCGCGCGATTGCCTCGATGTCGGCGCAGGCACCGAAGTACGACGGGGAGATGATGTATGCCGCGGCGGCACCGGGATGCGCGGTCAGTTGCTGGTCGACAGCGGCAGCGGTGACACCGTGTGCGATGCCGAGCGCTGAGTCGACGCTGGGCTGCACGAACTCCAGCCGCAGGCCAGCGAGAATCGCACCGTCGATGACCGACGTATGAACGGAGCGCTGCACCACGGCGTGCGGGCTGAGCGATCGCAAGGCCAGGCAGGTGACGTGATTGCCCTGCGATGCGCCGTCGGTGAGGAACCACGTGCGTCGCGCACCCCAGGCCTCGGCCGCGAGGTCGAGAGCCTCCAGGAGCGGACTGGTCGTCTCGCCGGGAGCAGGCAGGTCGACCCCCTCGGTGAACATCGGGATGTCGACCGCCAGGAGCTCGGGGCCGGCAAGGCTGGCCAGGGAGGGGTGGTGCAGGGGCTGGTCCTGGTGCCCGGGGACGCCCAGGCGGGTCCACCCCTCGCCGGCATTGCGCTCGATGGCCTCGGCATAGGGCGCCCGCGCCTGCCGATCCTGCGTCACGCCCCCATCCAAGCGCGTCCCGGGCGCCACGTGCGTGAGGGTCACGGCTCGGCCTCGAATGTCCCCAAAACCTCCCCGCGGGGCGGGGCCCCGGTGAGAATGGCCAGGTCCTCAACCGAAGGGGTGGTTATGCGTTCGATGAAGACCCTGGCCGCGGCCGGAGCGCTGCTTATGAGCGGCGCCGTTCTCGTGGCCTGCGGCGGCGGAGGAGGCGGAGCCTCGTCGACCTCGGCCGCTCCCGAGTCCAGCAGTGCCGCACCAGCTCCCGAGTCCAGCAGTGCCGCGCCCGCGCCGGAGTCCAGCAGTGCCGCGCCCGCGGCCGACGGCCTGCTCGCACAGATCCTCGAGACCGGCGTGCTGCGCGTCTCCACCGATCCCGCCTACCCGCCGCAGTCCTCGTACGACGAGGCCACCGGCGAGTGGCAGGGCTTCGATATCGACGTGGCCAACGAGATCGCCACTCGCATGGGCGTCACCACCCAATGGGAGACCCC
>CAINGG010000170.1 GCA_903848435.1 uncultured Actinomycetes bacterium
GGCAGCGCACAGAGCTACATCGACGACGGGTTGCGCCAGCACGGCGTCGCGCCCCGCTACGTCTACCGCACCAACGACAACGGGGCCATGCAGGCCATGGTGCGCAGCGGCCTCGGCGCCGCGATCATGCCGCAGCTGGCGATCCAGCTCACCGACCCCGACGTCGTCGTGCTGCCCACCGAGCCCGCGATCGCGCCGCGATCTATCGTGCTGGCCCTGCCGCGCGCACCCCTGCGCACGCCGGCCGCCGAACGCTTCGCCGACATCGCCCGGCAGGTCTGTGCGGAACGACTCGGTCCACCCCGTGGCGCTACCCTCACGAGACGTTGAGAATCGGGGGGATCATGCGCCGCACCGGCGTGTATGCCGCACTGATCATCACCACGCTGATGGTGGGCCTGCTGGGTGCGTCGCCAGCCCAGGCCGAGAAGCGCAGCATCCTGTCGCTGCTGCGCACGCTCACCGTCGCTCCCGAATCCGCCACCGGATACGACCGTGAACTCTTCCCGCACTGGGACTACCTCGGCGATGACTGCGACGTGCGCGATGCGGTGCTCATCGCGGAGGCGCGCCGCGGCCCGGTGACCGGGCAGACCTGCCCCGTCGGCGCGGGCCGCTGGTTTTCGGCCTTCGACGGCGTGACCGTGCGCGACCCGTCCGAGCTCGACGTCGATCACCTGGTGCCCCTGGCAGAGGCCTGGGGTTCGGGGGCGCGCACCTGGTCGACCAGCGTGCGCGAGAGGTTCGCCAACGATCTCGGCTACGCCAAGTCGCTCATCGCTGTCACGGCATCGAGCAATCGCTCCAAGGGCGACCAGGACCCGGCCGAGTGGTTGCCCCCGCGCACGGCGTACCGCTGCACCTACATCTCGTCGTGGATCGGCGTGAAGTACCGCTGGCGACTCACCGTTGATGCGCGCGAGGAGGCGGCCCTTCGGGTGCTCGCCACGAACTGCGGCGATCCCACGATGGTCGTACCAGCGCGCGCCCGCTAGAGGTGCTCGCGGAAGAACGTGCCGCAGTCACGGTCGCGGTAGCGCAGTGACACACCATCAGCCATCAGCGACAGGGCGTAGTCGCGCACCGACCGATAGGCATCCGACTGCTCGAAGAGCCACAGGGAGCG
Source organism: uncultured Actinomycetes bacterium (assembly GCA_903848435.1). Classification (GTDB taxonomy): domain Bacteria; phylum Actinomycetota; class Actinomycetes; order S36-B12; family S36-B12; genus Mxb001. The sequence goes on from CAINGG010000170.1 coordinate 1,127, forward strand.
GCCGCACTTCTCCAGCCGGATGGGCCACTGCTGCCACACCTGGTCGGCATCGACGACGTCGATGAATCGACGGGCATCGAGGTCCCAGCCCCACGACTCCAGCAGGATGCGAGCGCCATCGAGGTAGTCGGAGAGGAAGCCGGGAATGGCCTTCAGGTGGGCGATGTCCTCGGGGCTGACGGTGTAGGCGTAGCCGTGGCTGCTGGGCTGATCGATCGGGAACATCCACCAGTCGTAGTGCGCGTCGTGGATGCGCTCCCACTGGTGGGAGCCAGCGGCCGAGCGAAACATCGCCAGGGTCTCGGCCTGCTTGCGCACGATCTCGGCGCACCCCACGAACTCGCTCACGTGCCTACGGTAAGCCCGGGCCGCGCAAACTAGAAGGGAATGTCGTCGTCCGCCACAACGGCGGTCTCGGCATAGGACAGCAGCGCCACCCTCGTGGGGCCCTCGGCCGTCTCGCTCACGACATCGGCCGTCAACTCGACGACGACCTCGGTCTGACGCGCCTCGCACCAGGTCGCGACCGGGCACCAGGCACACCATGAGCCCGGATTGGGCGAGGGATCGGTATAGAGGATGCGGTCGACGGCATCGGCGATCACCGCGCGAGCGGCCAGCACCGTGCCGGCGTCGGCAGCATCGAAGGTGCGCACCTCGTAGCCGTCGGCCGACAGGAGCTCGAGTTCGATCCGCGCCGGGCGTGGCGCTCGCACGGCCCCGGAGACCGGATCGAGGCCATCGGCCACCAGGCACAGCGACAGGGCAACCTGCGGATAGCGATCGAATACCTCGGCCGGAGTGCCGCCCACTGCCGCCTCGGCGACAGTCTTGGTCTCGCGCACCACCACGCCCTCGGGGAACTCCACGACGAGGTCGGTGCGCGTCGTCGCCACCACATCGGCATCGGTGTCCCAGGCCGTGAGCGTGTGCTCGGGGTACGCGGCGATGACATCGGCGCGACCCAGCGGGCAGACGTGCAGATGCTGCAGGAGGTAGGGCCGCAGGGCGGCGTAGTGCTCACGAGTCCAGCCGAGCGTCTCGGCCACATCGCCCACGCCGTCACCGGGCACCGGAAGGTCCTCGGCCGTGCAGCCCATGAGTCGACCGTGCGCCGACTCCAGCCAGGCGTGGACGGCCACGCCGCGCTGCATCGCCGAACTCGACTCACGGCGTACGCGCGGCAGGTTGAGATCGCGCAGCAGGTGGGTCTGCCACGTGCACACGCGGCTGGCCACGAGATCGTGGGGACTGAGCGCGCGGGTCCAGGTGGACGGACCCGCGACGCCGAGCACTCCGGGCAGGCGCGCGACCCCCGGGCAGTCGTGGCGGAAGTTGCAGGACGCGCAGGCTGACCCAGGGTTGTAGACACCGCCGGCCAGCACGTGGAGGTTGCCGCTCACGGCCTCGCGGAAGGCCGCCAGCGCATCAGCGAGCGGCGACTCGATCAAGAGCGCTTGGGACGAGTCGAGAAGGCCGATCTCGCGCACGCGCACCGTCGTGCCGGCACGAGGCTGGGCGGGCGCGGGCTGCCACGACGCGTAGCGCGGCTGACCCTCGGTGAGTGCGACCGCCTCGGCCGCGACCCGCGCATAGACGGCTAGGCGTGCAGCACTGCGCTCACGGCGACCAGCGTCATCCCAGGTCAGCATGTGGAACTCGCGCACCGTGCTGTCCTGAGCGACGTGCATTAGCCCCCAGCCCGACCATTCGACGCGCGGCAGGTCGCCGAGGGCATCGTCGAAGGCGAAGAACTCGCGCACCACGGTCTGCTCGGGAAGCGCCCCCGATGCGCGCAACTGCCCGATGGTCGCGAGATAGCCGTCGAGTGCCGTGCGGGCCACCTCGCGCATGGCGTCGGGCACGTCGCCCTTGGCGTCGGCGATCACCATCGCCAGCGCGGCATCGGGCTGCATCCCCTGGGCCAGCACGCGCATGGCCGCGTCGCGCACGAGACCGAGGGGGAAGGTCACGTGCGGCGGGTATGTCATGCGCACGCTGGGATCTCGATCGGGGCCCAGCCCCGGCCGTGCCTTCGCTGCGATCTGGGCCGGGCAGATCCATCGGTCGTCACCGCTCAGGTGTGCGGCACTGACCCGGATGAACTCCTCGCCGCGGCGCACCGGCCACGGCGGTGTCCAGTCGGGAATCTCGACGCGCAGGTCACTCGACATGCGCTTCGCTCTCGCGTCTCGCAAGCCCGGCCTTGAGCAGGATCTCGTTGCTCGCCTCCGATCCCGGGGGCGGGCAATTGGATCGCTGCGCGGGGCAGGCATTGCGGAAGTCGCAGTAGTTGCACAGCGGGCCGGTGCGCGCCTCCCACATGCCCGACGTCGTCATCGTGTCGCGCTGCTCATGCGCGATCTCCAGGTCGTCGAGCGCACGCTGCACCGCCGCGGGATAAACGGGGCGGGTCACCTGTCGGGGATCCTTGAGGTAGAGCAACTCGACCTCGGCCACGGGCTCGTCGAGCTGCTGCAGGGATGCGGCGTAGAGGAGCTGCTGCCGCCAATAGCCCCACCAGAAGCGCGGCTTGGGCGATCCGGTCTTGTAGTCGGTGACACGCAGCCCGACGTCGGAGATCGCGATGCGATCGATGTGCCCGAGGAAGGGCAGCCCGCGCAGGTCAGCGTCGACCCGACGCTCGAGGCCGTCGGGCGCCACCTCGATCTCGGCGGGCACCTCGGTCTGCCAGTACGCCGACATCGCGGCGGCCGCACCAGCACGGATCTCGGTCTCATCAAGCCCTTGGCCTTCGACCAGCGCGAGCTCATCGGCAAGCGAGGTGGCGAGGAACTCCTCGCCGCGCGCGGGCACGCGCTCATCAGGCGGCAGCGCGAGAAGGTGCTCGAGCGCGCCGTGCACGGCACGACCGATGACGAGTGCGGGCGTGGACGGGGTCTCCCATCGCTCCACCTTCTGCCACCAGTAGCGCAGGGGGCAGTCATGGAACTGGCCGATCGCGGTGGCCGACCACGGGCGGCCAGGCGCGGGAGCGCCATCGACGCGCACCTGCTGGATCTTGCGATTGCCGGCCATGGGGGGAGCATGTCAGGCGGGTCAGACACTCGCCCCTGCGACACGGCAGACTGGCGTGGTGGCCGCCCTCGTCCTGACTCCCGCTGAGTTGCAGGTGCGACTGGGGCGATGGGAGCGACTGGGCACTATGCAGCGCGACTTCGCGGTGCCGTGGGACCACATCGACTCGGCGCGCGCGATCAGCGACATGTGGCGCAACATCCTGGGGTGGCGCTGGCCCGGCATCGGTGTCCCGCATGTGGTGCTCATTGGCCGCATGGTCCATCGCGATGGCCGAGACTTCTGCGCGATTTACATGGACCGTCCCGGGGTCATCCTGGAGATGCATGACGAGCCCTATCGACGGCTCTTGATCAGCGCACCCGGCGACGTTGTCCAGGCGATCATCCAGCGCGTCACGCAGGGGTAGCCTTGCCGCATGGCACAACTCGGGCAGCCCTGCTGGATTGACATCACCACTGCATCCACCGACCAACGCGAGCGCCTCGTCGCATTCCTGTGTGACCTCTTCGACTGGACCGCTGAGGTCAACGGTCCGGAGACCGGCTACTACACGATGCTGCGCCGCGACGGCATCGACGCCGCGGCCGTCGGGCAGCAGGCGCAGGGCGGGACGTGGGTCACCTACCTCGCCACCGACGACATGCAGGCCTCCGCCGCCCGCGTGATCGATGGTGGCGGCACCGTCGTCATGGGCCCCCACACGGTCATGCGCGCCGGCACGATGGCGGTGGCCGTCGATCCCGTCGGCGCCGTCTTCGGACTCTGGCAGGCCGACCTCTTTGGCGGATTCGGCGACACCATCGGCACCGGACGACCCGAGTGGTTCCACCACGGGTCGCCCGATCCCGCGGCCGCCGCCACCTTCTACGCATCGGCATTCGATCTCGCCACCATCTCCGACGACGCAGACACGATGCTCGGCCGAGACGGTCGCGGCTACTTCTCCCTCGGCCGCAACGTCGCCGGCAAC
>CAINGG010000171.1 GCA_903848435.1 uncultured Actinomycetes bacterium
CCGTCGACATCCACCGCCCACCTCGGCCACTCTCCGTCCACGGCGGATCCGATCGTGCGCGCCAGGTACTCATCGGCATGCTCGGGCTCGTAGGGATGCGGCACCGTCGTCCACGTCCACGTCGCTTCATCGCGGCACGCCTCCACGATGTCGTCGCGATCATCGAGGCGATGCGGGCGCAGCGTGACAGGGCCTGCCGTGAGGACGGGAGGGACCCGCGCGTCGACCACAGTCAGTCCGGGACGATGTTGACGAGCTTGGGTGCGCGTACGACGACCGTCTTGATGCCCTTGCCGTCGAGTGCGCGAACGACGGCATCGGACGACAGGGCCATCTCACGCAGCGCATCCTCGGAGATGTCCGGCGAGATCTCGAGACGGTCGCGCACCTTGCCCGCGACCTGCACGACGCAGGTCACCGAGTCCTGCACGAGCAGGGCCGGGTCGACCTCGGGCCAGCCCGCCAGCGCGACCGACGGCGCATGGCCGAGCAGGCGCCACATGTCCTCGGCCGTGTAGGGCGCGGCGAGGCTCAGCAGGATCGCGACCGCCTCGGCCGCCTCGCGCACGGCCGGGTCGGCCGGTCCGCATCCGGAGTCGATGGCCTTGCGAGTGGCGTTGACCAACTCCATCGCCTTGGCAACGGCGACATTGAAGCGATAGCTCTCCACCGCGAGCGCTGCATCATGCAGCGTGCGGTGGGTGACTTTCCGAAGGTCGACGTCACCGGTGGAGAAGTCGACACCGGGATCGCTGGCCACGTCCTGTGCCACGCGCCAGGCGCGGGCGAGGAACTTCTTGGAGCCCGCTGGTGACACATCGGCCCAGTCGATGTCGTCCTCGGGCGGCCCGGCGAAGACCATGGTGAGCCGGATCGCGTCGACACCGTGGACGGCCAACTCGTCCGAGAGCCTCACGAGGTTGCCGCGCGACTTGCTCATCGCCGAGCCATCCATGACGACCATGCCCTGGTTGAGCAGGCGCGTGAAGGGCTCGGTGAAGTCGACCATGCCCATGTCGTAGAGCACCTTGGTGAAGAAGCGGCTGTAGAGCAGGTGCAGGATCGCGTGCGTCACGCCGCCGACGTACTGGTCGACCGGCATCCACTTGCGCGCCGCCTCCACGTCGAAGGGGCCGTCCTCCTTGTGCGGGTCGAGGTAGCGCAGGTAGTACCAGGAGGAGTCGACGAAGGTGTCCATCGTGTCGGGGTCGCGCTGCGCATCGGCACGTCCGCAGCGCGGGCATGCCGTGGTCGCCCACTCGGTCGCGGCACCCAGGGGTGAAGCACCCTTGGGCTTGAGGTCAAGGCCTTTCGCGGGCGGCAGGATGACCGGCAGGTCGTCCATCGGGACCGGCACCTCGCCGCAATCGACGCAGTGCACGATCGGGATCGGCGTGCCCCAGTAGCGCTGCCGCGAGATGAGCCAATCGCGTAGTCGGAAGTTCACCGACGCGGTGCCCGTGCCTCGCTCGTCGAGGATCTCGATGATCTTCGCGATGGCATCGGCCTTGTCGAGGCCATCGAGTGGACCGGAGTTGACGTGCGGACCATCGTCGGCGGTCGCGATGCCGGTCTCGACCGGGTCCTCGCCCGCCTCCACGACCACGCGCACGGGCAGGTCAAACTGCCGGGCGAAGTCAAGGTCGCGCTGATCGTGTGCCGGCACGGCCATGATCGCGCCCGTGCCGTAGTCAGCGAGCACGTAGTCCGACGCCCACACCGGGATGCGCTCGCCGTTGACCGGGTTGATCGCGTAGCGGTGCAGGAAGACGCCGGTCTTGTCGCGATCGGTCGCGAGGCGGTCCATCTCGGAGGACTGCTTGACCTTCTCCAGGTACGCCGCGAACTCCGCCTCGGCCTCCGTGCCGGCGGCCAGCTCGGCCGCGAGGTCGGAGTCGACGGCCACCACGAAGAATGTGGCACCGTAGAGAGTGTCGGGGCGCGTGGTGAAGACCGTCACCGGCTCGTCACGGCCCTCGATCTCGAACTTCACCTCTGCACCGGTCGAGCGGCCGATCCAGTTGCGCTGCATGAGCAGCACCTTCTCGGGCCAATTGCCCTCGAGCTGGGCCATGTCGTCGACCAGGCGATCGGCGTAGTCGGTGATCTTGAGGTACCACTGCGTGAGCTTCTTCTTGGTGACCGCGGTGTCGCAGCGCTCGCACAGTCCCTGCACGACCTGCTCGTTGGCGAGCACCGTCTGGCAGTTCGGGCACCAGTTGACGTTGGAGGCCTTGCGGTAGGCGAGGCCACGCTCGTACATCTGCAGGAAGAACCAC
>CAINGG010000172.1 GCA_903848435.1 uncultured Actinomycetes bacterium
CGCTTCCGCAGGTGCTCGTCAACCGCCAGTTGACCGAGCTCGTGCGCGACGTCCCCATTGACCTGTCCCTGGACGACCTGCACCGCGAGCCGATTGCCGCTGAGCCCGTGCATGAGGTCTTCGACGCCCTGCAGTTCCGCGTCCTCCGCGACCGCCTCTTCGAGAGCCTGGGCACGGCCGTGGCCGCGCCCGAGCCGGGCGAACCGACTGTCATCGACGATGTGCGCGCGGGCGACTGGGCAACGTGGCTCACCCAGCATGCGGCGCAGGAGGCCGGGGTCGGCTTCGACGGTGACTGGGGCCAGGGGACCGGGCGCATCGATGCGGTGGCTATCTCGTCGCCGGACGGCTCGGTGGCCGTGGCGGCCTTGTCCGAGATGGGGCCGGCCGACCGCGCGGCCCTGGCCGGCTGGCTCGCCGACGCCGAGCACGCCAAGGTCGTGCATGACGCGAAGGGGCCGCTGCTGGCCCTGTGGGCCGAGGACCTGGACCTGGCGGGAATCCACGACGACACTGCGCTGGCCGCCTACGTGGTGCAGCCGGGGCAGCGCAGCCCCGACCTCGCCGACCTCTGCCAGCGCTACCTCGGGCGAACACTGGACGAGCGCGACGACGGCCAACTGTCGCTCGATGGGCCATCGACGGACGCCGTAGCGCGCCAGGCCGTCGCCGTGCGCGAGCTCTCCGCCGTCCTGTCCGCCGATGTCGCGGCGCGCGGCGGCACAGCCCTCCTCCATGAGGTCGAGCTTCCCCTCGAGCGGGTGCTGGCGCGCATGGAGCGCGTGGGTATCGCGGTCGACAAGGCGGCGCTCATGTCGCTGTCGGCGGAATTCGCCGATGCCGCACGAGCCGCGGAGGAACAGGCCCACGGCATCGTGGGCAGATCATTCAACCTGGGTTCGCCCAAGCAACTGCAGGAGGTGCTCTTCGGCGAGCGGGGGCTGCCTAAGACCAAGCGCATCAAGACCGGCTACACGACCGATGCCGAGGCGCTCCAGTCGCTCTACGCGCGTACTCAAGATCCCGTCTTGGAGTGCATCCTCGAATGGCGCGACTGGAGTCGCTTGCGCCAGACGGTCGATGGCCTCATTCCACTCGTCGCGGCGGACGGTCGCGTGCACACGACGTTCCAGCAGACCACGACGGCTACCGGGCGCTTGTCGAGCACCGACCCCAACCTGCAGAACATCCCGATTCGCACGGAGGCCGGGCGGCGCATTCGAGAATGCTTCGTGGTGGGCGAGGGATACGAGACCCTGCTCACCGCCGACTACAGCCAGATCGAGATGCGCATCATGGCCCACCTGTCGGAGGACGCCGGTCTCATCGCAGCTTTCGCCGAAGGGGAGGACCTGCATACGACGGTGGCGTCGCGCGTCTTCGGCGTCACTCCGGACGCGGTGGATGCCGAGATGCGCCGGCGCATCAAGGCCATGTCCTACGGCCTGGCCTACGGCTTGTCCGCCTTCGGGCTGGCACAGCAGTTGGGCATCGAGCCCGACGAGGCGCGCGTGCTCATGGATGACTACTTCGCGAGGTTCGGCGGGATCCGCGACTACCTTCAGGGC
>CAINGG010000173.1 GCA_903848435.1 uncultured Actinomycetes bacterium
GTGACCACCGGAGCCAGCGAGGCCATCCAGTCCGCGTTGCTCGCGCTCGTGGACCGAGGCGATGAGGTCATCGTCTTCGAGCCGTGGTTTGACATCTATGGCGTCGGCATCGATCTCACCCACGCCCGGCGAGTCTCGGTGCCGATGCGCCCACCGACCTTCCGGCCCGACATCGATTCTCTGCGCGCCGCGATCACCGATCGCACGCGACTGATCTTGCTCAACTCCCCCCACAACCCCACCGGTGTGGTCTTCACTCCCGAGGAGTTGCAGGCGGTGGCCGACGTCGCCATCGAGCACGACCTCATCGTGCTGTCGGACGAGGCCTACGAGCACCTGTGGTACGACGGCACCCCGCATGTGCCCATCGCTACGCTGCCAGGAATGGCCGAGCGAACGGTCTCGATCGGCAGCGCGGGCAAGTCCTTCTCGTTCACGGGGTGGAAGGTCGGCTGGGCCACCGGGCCCCCTGATCTCATCCGCGCGGTGCGGGCGGTGCGCCAGCACCTGTCCTATGTCTCAGGCGGACCCTTCCAATACGCGATCGCCCACGCACTTCGGATGCCCGACTCCTACTACGAGGGCTTCCGCCACGATCTGCAGACCAAGCGCGACATCTTCACCCGTGGGCTTCGCGACCTGGGCTTCACGACTCCCGGATCACAGGGCACCTACTTCCTCACCACGGACCTGGGACCTTTCTCGGAATCCCCCGATGGTCTTTCCCTCGCGCGAGACCTGCCGCATAGGGCCGGAGTTGTCGCTATTCCCATTCAGGTCTTCTGCGACCACGAGGAGATCGGTGCCCAAGCGCTGCGCTGGGCATTCTGCAAGAAGCCCGACGTCCTGGTCGAGGCACTGGATCGACTCACGCGCGCGACTTAGGGCACCATGGTCACATGCCGCAGATCGAATACGTGACCCTCGCCCACCACGCTGAGGCCATCAACGGCCTGCTGTACCTGCAGGGGTCCGGCTGGACTGACCTGGAGCAGCCCATCGACGGTGACGGCAACCTCGGCATGCTGCACATGGGCATCGGCGTGAGCATCCTCATCGGCTGGAACGAGACCAACCGCACCTACCCGCTCACCATCTCGGTAGAGCACGAGGACGGCGAGCAGCTCTTCGCCGTCGAAGGTGCGGTGGAGGCTGGCCGTCCCGCGGGTGCCACCCCCGGCGCCGACATGCGCAGCGTGCTGGCCGTCAGCGGCGAGGTGCAGTTCGGTCGGCCAGGGGGCTACGTCGTCCGCGCATTCATCGGCGACACTGACGGTGGCAGCGCACGCAACGTGTCGTTCCGCGTGCACTACCCCCAGGGAGCGCGTCCGGCAGGACCCGGCGGTCCCGCGGACTTCACCCTGCCGGAGTAGGCGTCACGCCGAAGGCGTCGCTGTCCCGATCTCGCCAGAGCGTGCCCTTGATGGGCGTGACCACCCACAGCGTGTCCATACGCACGTCACGCCCGAGGCCCCCGCAGGCGAACGCGGTCGCGGGCACGACGGTGCGCCACTTCGGGAAGGCCTCGACGGTCTGGCTGGTCATGCGCATGTCCATGCCCGACCGACAGGTGCCGTAGAGGTAGAGGCCCGATGCCTGGTGAACGGCGGCCGGCTCCCATGCAGTCGTTCGCTCCAGCACGGTCCAGCCCGGGGCCAACTGCCAGTTCTGGTACCACTGCTGATCAAAGCGTGCCGTAGCAACGTCCTGTGCTCGCAGGGACGTCAGCGGTGCGAGCGGCACCACCGTGTCGTCAACGGATGTGTCGTCCAACGACATGTCACCCAGGGGAATGACCGACGTATCGTCCGTCGACGTGTCATCCGCCACTGCTGGCACATAGCGCGGCTGAAGGGGGATGGTGAGCTCACGGGTCCATGCGAGTGGACCGCTCTTCCACCACACGCTGTATCGATCGGCGGATTCGTCACTGAGATCGCGCGCCCTACTCGGGCCCTCGGCATTGGATCGCGTCGGATCGATCGTGGTGTGCGCCTGTCGCGACTGGGCCCATTGGAAGCGCTCGCCGCGAGACTTGTCGTAGAGGCCACGGTCAGAAAACACGGGTACGCCCTGGGTGAACCACGTGAGGGAACCGTGATCGTAGTGACCGTGGAAGGTGCGTCGTGGGCCGAAGCGCAGCGTGTAGTGGGTGGCCGTGTCATCCCAGGACGATCTGTTGGCGGCCCAGCCTCGACCGCCGCACCACAGGCGGGTCGGCGCCGACGAGTCATCGATCCCGAGTTGCGCGGGATCGATCGTCGCCTGGTTGCCGTCTCCGATCGCCTCGAGAATGTGGTCGGGGCGCATGAGTTGCACGGTGGCGAGCTCCGCCTGCTGGATGCGCGTGCCGACGATCTGCGCAGCCTCGACCGATGTCTCAGCGATGGCCCGCAGCGACCGCTCCCAGAGCTGGACATTCAGCAGGTGGTAGCTGGTGGACTGCTCCACGCTCATGCCACAGTCGGCGAAGACGCTAGCGGCGTCCTGGTCAAAGCGCCGGATCGCTAGGTCACGCCATTCCGGACGATCAAAGACGTCCGATGCCTCGATAAGCATCAGATTGGCCAGCGTGCCGTGATTGTGTACGCGATTCAACGGCTGTCCGCGGTAGCGGACGGGATCGGCGTTGGCAAGCACGAGACGATCCATCACCGGGATGAGGCGCTCGTCCTTGGTGTA
>CAINGG010000174.1 GCA_903848435.1 uncultured Actinomycetes bacterium
ACCGCATGGTTCTCGAGCAGGTGGCGGCCGCGCGCGGCAAGGGCGAGGGGGACCTGCAGGCACTTCTGCAGGGCAAGGACACCTGGACCGTGTCCTGAGTCAACAGCCGCGATCCGATCTCACAGCAGGCTTCCTTTACGCCGTCGCGGCGTACGGCCTCTGGGGCCTCTTCCCGCTCTACTTCTCGCTCTTCGATGCCGTCTCCCCCTTCGAGGTCGTCGCCTACCGGATCGTGTGGTCACTGGCCTTCTGCGTCCTGCTGCTGGCCATTACGCGGGGCTTCGGCAACGTGCGCGACGTGCTGCGCACGCCCAAGCGACTGGGGCTTCTCCTAGGTGCGGCCGTCGCGATCACCATCAACTGGACGACGTACGTCTGGTCCGTCGCGACCAACCAGGTGGTCGAGGCGGCGCTCGGCTACTTCATCAACCCACTCGTCACCGTGGCACTCGGCGTCGTCGTCCTGCGCGAACGGCTGAGGGCCTGGCAGTGGGCGGCCATCGCCATAGCCGCCGTCGGTGTCACCGTCATCGGCATCGGCGAGGCGGCCGCTCCGTGGCTCGGGCTCGTGCTTGCCTTCAGCTTCGGCGCCTACGGCCTGCTCAAGAAGATGGCCGGCGTCGATGCCATCCCGAGCCTCACCGTCGAGACGGCGTTCCTGCTGCCCTACGCCTTCATCGTGCTCGTCGTCATCGAATCCGCGGGCAGTGCGGCCATCGTGAGCGAGGGCTGGGGCATGGGCGCGCTCCTGGCCTTCCTCGGGCCGGTGACGGCGGTGCCACTGCTCGCCTACGCAGCAGCCGCCAACCGCCTGCCGCTCGCGCTGCTGGGAGTGCTGCAGTACTCCACGCCCTCGGTCATCTTCGTTCTCGGCATCACGGTCTTCGGCGACACCGTCAACACGCTGGAGTGGATCGGCTTCGGCTTCATCTGGACGGCACTGGCGATCTTCTCCACGGACGCCTGGCGTCAATCCCGCAGGACTAATCGCGCCGACGCACTCGAGGTCGCCGAGCCGGCCTAGAGGCCAGCGATGCGGGCGCGCTCGAGAATCTCGGCGCGACCGCTGGCGCCGAGCATCTGCCCGAGAGCCGTGATGTCGGCCTTGATCGTCGCCCCCGAGAAGCCCAGGAGATCGGCGATCTCACGATTGCTGCGGCCCTCGCGCATGAGCACAAGCACCTCGCGTTGGCGGGCCGTGAGTCCCAGGGGCGGAGTCTCCGTGAGGTGAGAGCGCACGGTGCCGCGCAGTGCTGAGTACGCCAGCAGCCAGAGGACAGTGGCGCTGAGGAGCGCGTCGATCGTGGCCCGCAGGTGCCAGCTGCGTTCCACCGGACGGGCAAAGGCCAGCACCATGAATCCGATGGGCGCACCGCGGTGCCGCAGCGGCAGGAAGGCGAAGTCGCCACGGGACTTCCACGCGCGGAAGAACGGCGCAGCCAGCGGATAGCCATCCGCCACCTGGTCCTTGGTGAGCCACTTCTCCGTGCCGAGCCGGAAGGTCTCGACTCCCGGCAGGTGCATGTCGGTGGTGACCCGCGAGTAGACCGCGCTCTCCCGCGGGCCCATGCCGTAGGACGCGACCAGGTCGAGCGTCTCGCCGTCGGGGCCCACCGCATAGACGAGGGCGAGATCAGCGCCGAAGGGAGCGAGAAGCCCGCGGCAGATGGCGAAGCCAACGGCATCGCCCTCCGGCAGGTCGCTGAGCATCCACAGGTAGGAGATCAGCGGCGTGCCATCGAGCGCGAAGTCCTCCGGGCGCGCGATATCGCCGAGGCGAGCGTCGTCCGCCGCCGTCGTCCGCCGCGACGCGGACCCTCGTGCTTGCTTGGCCACGACCCACCCTCCCCTCATCGGCTATAGCCGGGCTATAGACCGTACGCCGTCCCCCGGGGACCCGGCGAGGCGGTAGGAAAGGGGGGTCTGCCAGTCGCGGGGGTGGCGGAACCGTCGGCTCGGCCGACGGAGGCCTCACAGGCGGTTCGCCGCCTGACCGGGCCGGCTCGGCTCGTCGCCCTCCTTCGGGGGGTGCCGCGGTCATCGGGGGGATGGACCTCGGCGGGGCGACGAGTCGGGCACGGCCGCTCCTCGTCCCGCGCAAGCGCCGACCTAGGGTGGCCGCATGGCGGTCAACGAGGTCTACGTCACCCCGGAGCGCCGCGCCCTGCGGGAACTCGTCGCTGACTTCACCCGTCGCGAGATCGCACCGCACCTGCCCGAGTGGGAGCGTGCCGGCTGCCTGCCGCGGAGCCTGCACCGCGCAGCCGCACAGGCGGGCATCCTCGGCATCGGCTTCCCCGAGTCCGTCGGCGGATCGGGCGGTGACCTCATCGATGTGGTGGTGTTCACCGAGGCCTTGCTCGAAGCCGGTGCCAGCGGCGGCGTGGTTGCCGGACTCTTCAGCCACGGCATCGCACTCCCGCATGTCGTCGACGAGGTTGACCGGCGTCGCGAGCGCGGTGATGCGACGGGAGCGGATCGGCTCATCGAGCGCTACCTGCGCCCCGTGCTGAGCGGCGAGGCCATCGCGGCGCTGGCCGTCACCGAGCCCGATGGCGGCTCCGACGTGGCACACCTGCGGACCCGTGGTGAGCGGCAGGCGGATGGCACCTGGGCGGTCTCCGGTGCCAAGACCTACATCACCTCCGGCGTACGCGCGGACCTCGTCGTCGCGGCCGTACGCACGGGTGCGCCCCTCGACGGTGCCGCCGGCATCTCGCTGGTCGTACTCGATCCGCGGGCC
>CAINGG010000175.1 GCA_903848435.1 uncultured Actinomycetes bacterium
GCGCGATCTGCTCCGGACTGCGGCCGGTCAGCCGGAGGTAGTCGATGGTGGCGTCGTCGATCGGGAAGATGGCGACCGTCGAGCCGTACTCGGGACTCATATTGCCGATGGTTGCCCGATTGGCGAGAGGCACCGCCGCCACGCCCTCGCCATAGAACTCAACGAACTTGCCGACCACCCCGTGCGCGCGGAGCATCTGCGTGATGACCAGGACGAGGTCGGTCGCCGTCGTGCCCTCGGGCAGGCTCCCGGTGAGTCGGAAGCCGACGACGCGCGGGATGAGCATCGACACCGGCTGGCCGAGCATGGCCGCCTCGGCCTCGATGCCGCCGACGCCCCAGCCGAGCACGCCGAGGCCATTGACCATCGTGGTGTGCGAGTCCGTGCCCACGACCGTGTCGGGATAGGCCTGGCCGCCGCGAGCCATCACGACGCGGGCGAGGTGCTCGATATTGACCTGGTGGACGATGCCGGTGCCGGGGGGCACCACCTTGAACTCGTCGAAGGCCCCCTGCCCCCAGCGCAGGAACTGATAGCGCTCACGATTGCGGTCGTATTCGAGCGCCACGTTGAGGTCCGCGGCATCGGGGCGTGCGAAGTAGTCGGCGATCACGCTGTGATCGATGACGAGCTCGGCGGGTGCTAGCGGCTCGATGCGCTCGGGATCACCGCCCAGGTCGATCACTGCTTCACGCATCGTGGCGAGGTCCACGACCACGGGAACGCCCGTGAAGTCCTGCATGACGACCCGCGCGGGCGTGAACTGGATCTCCTCGCTGGGCTCGGCGCCCGGCTCCCACTGTCCGAGAGCGCGGATCTGGTGCTCGGTCACATTGGCGCCGTCCTCGGTCCGCAGGAGGTTCTCGAGGAGGACCCGATGCGTGAACGGGAGGGTCTGCGCGCCCGGTACGGCGTCGATGCGGAAGATCTCGTAGTCGCGGCCGTCAACGCTGAGGGTGTCGCGCGCCCCCATCGAGTCCAGGCTCGTCATCGGGTCCATGGGGCCATCCCTCCAGATATCTCGATGTCAAGATATCCCATGGCGCGGTGCCCGAGGGGCGCCCTCCCCCCGTGCTACTTTCGCGAGGACTCAACGAGAGGACGGCGCGCTCCATGTGCGGTATCGCCGGTGTCCTCGGCACCCGCGACCAGACGAGCCGCCTCATCGGGCCGATGCTCGAGGTCATCCGGCACCGAGGTCCCGATGACATGGGCGACTACGTCGGCGATGACTTCGCCTTCGGCATGACCCGCTTGTCGATCATCGACTTGGCCGGTGGACACCAGCCCATGTGGAATGACGATGGCTCGGTGGGCATCGTCTACAACGGGGAGCTCTACAACTACCGCGAGATCAACGCCGCACTGGCCGCACAGGGCCAGGAGTTCCGCACGCACAGCGATACCGAGACGCTCATTCGCCTCTACGAACGCGTAGGGCGGCGGTCGATGACCGAGATGATGCGGCAACTGCGGGGCATGTTTGGGTTTGCGATCTTCGATCGCGACCGCGGGCAATTGGTGCTGGGGCGCGACCACTTCGGCATCAAGCCGCTCTACTATCGCGTCTCCCCTGACGATCCCGACCGCGTCGTCAGCTTCGGCTCCGAGATCAAGAGCCTCCTGGCAGATCCTGACTGCCCCCGCGAACCCAACCTCGACA
>CAINGG010000176.1 GCA_903848435.1 uncultured Actinomycetes bacterium
ATCATCACCGTGGTCGCCCTGCGTCGCGATCTTCTGCAGCCGCGCGAGGCTCGGCCCGCGTCCAATCGGCCCGTGAAGCCGCCCAAGCCGGCCAAGCCACCCAAGCCGGCCAAGCCACCCAAGGCGTCAAAGAAGGCGGCTGGCGGCGGGCCCTCGCTCGTGGTCATCGACGGTCCGCTGGCAAACACCGTCATCCCCCTCGGCACGGCGCAGATCACGATCGGTCGCGCACCCGACTCCACCATCGTCATCGATGACGACTATGCGTCGAGCAGACATGCGCGCATTTACCCCAGCGACGGTGGCTGGATCGTCGAGGATCTCGGCTCGACCAACGGCACGTGGATCGAGCGCACCCGCATCACTCAGCCGACCGCCCTGACGCCCGGCACGCCGCTGCGTGTGGGGCGCACGACCCTGCAACTGCAGAAGTAGCCATGGCCCTCGCCCTGCGCTACGCCGCGCGCTCCGATGTCGGCATGGTCCGCCGCGACAACGAGGACTCCGGATACGCCAGTCCGCGCCTGCTCGTCGTCGCCGACGGCATGGGCGGTCACGCGGCCGGCGAGCTCGCCAGCGCCACGGCCGTCGCGACCCTTGCCGAGGTCGTGGACGGAGACGGTGACCCCGGCGAGACGCTTGCGTCGCTCGCCGCCGGCGTCCACGCGGCCGGCGTCAGCATCGGGCAGGTCGTCATCGACAACCCCGACCTGGTCGGCATGGGCACCACGGCGACCGCGCTCTCCTTCATCGACGAGGGCTCGACGGCGCGCGTGGCCGTCGTGCACGTCGGCGACTCGCGCGGCTATCTCCTGCGCGCCGGCGATCTCACTCGCATCACCCACGACCACACCTATGTGCAGACCCTCATCGACGCCGGGCGCATCAGCGAGGACGAGGCGGCCGTGCACCCTCGCCGATCACTGATCATGCGGGCGATCGACGGGCTGCAGCCGGCCGATCCCGACCTGTCGGTCATTGAGGCCCGGGTGGGCGACCGCTTCCTGCTCTGCAGCGACGGACTCACCGGCGTTGTCGGTGACGATGAGCTGCGCACCATCCTCTCCGGCTCGGAGCCCACCGCTACGGTGATTGCCCTGGTCGACCTCGCGCTTGCGCGTGGCGCGCCCGACAACGTCACCGTGGTCGTCGCCGATGTGCTCGAGGTCGACGGTGAGCAGCTGCCCGGGCTGACCGCCAGCGAGCCGGTCGTGGTGGGCGCAGCCGGTGAGCCGCGCGTACGCGCCCGTCTCCCGCGCGTGCACTTCCCCAAGGACGCCCAGGTCGATCCCAACGCACCTGATCGGCCTCCGGGTATCGACGGGCCGCCCACATCGGAGATGCCGCGGATCAACGCGGCCGCGCCAGCGAGTCGCACGAGCCTGGGATCCAGCCGTGGACGCGCCTGGAAGATCGTCGCCGTCGTTGCCGGTGCCGTCATCCTCGCCATCGCGGCAGTAGCGATTGCCGGCACCGCCTGGGTGCGCGCTCAGTGGTACGTCGGTCAGTCCGCGGGCTTCGTCACCATCTACCGCGGAGTGTCGGGCAGTGTGCTCGGCATACCGATGCAGTCCACGGTGCAGGTCTCTGACCTAGCCGTCGGCACCCTCCCTGTCTTCGACGCGGGCCTTGTGACCGACGGAATCGTGGCCGACAGTGAGGCCGACGCTCAGCGCATCGTCAACGACCTGCGCCTGCGGGCGGCGGCCTGCGCGGTGGTGCCGGTGCCCGCGGGATGCCCCGTCGTACCGGTGACGCCATGAGCGTCGCCGCGCACGCGGCAACGGTGCAGCCCAAGCGCCGCAACCTCGAACTCGTCCTCATCCTCATCGCGTGGGGCATCGGCGTCCTCGGCACGCTCCAGGTGGCATGGTCCACCGGCGAGGGCGTGCACCCTCGCTTCTGGATCACCGCGGGCGCCGTAGGAGCCATCGCACTGACCACCCACCTCATCGTGCGCTGGCGCGTGCCCTACGCCGATCCCTTCATGCTGCCGATCGCCACGCTGCTGACCATCCTCGGCCTGACCATGATCTACCGCCTCGATGTCGCCGCTGCCCAGCGCGCCGAGCGCAATGACAATCCGATCCCCACGCCCGACGTCTACAACCAGCTCACGTGGTACGCCGTCGCAGCGACCCTCTTCATCCTCGTGCTCATCGTGCTGCGCGATCACCGGGTGCTGCAGCGCTACACCTACACCGCGGGGCTCATCGGCGTGGTCCTCCTGCTGCTGCCCCTCGCGCCGATCATCGGGGCCACGGTCAACGGCGCGACGCTGTGGGTGCGGATCGGCGGCCTCACGTTCCAGCCCGCGGAGGCTGCCAAGATCTTCCTCACCGTCTTCTTCGCCGGATATCTCGTGGTCACCCGCGATTCCCTCGCGCTGGTGCGCACCAAGGTTCTCGGCATCGGGGTGCCGCGTGCCCGCGATCTCGGCCCGATCCTCATCGTGTGGGTTGTCTCCCTCGGTGTTCTCGTCTTCGAGCGCGATCTAGGCACCTCCCTGCTGTTCTTCGGCCTGTTCGTCGCCATGCTCTACATCGCCACCCAGCGCGTCTCCTGGCTCGTACTCGGCTTCCTGCTCTTCGCGGTGGGTGCCGTCGGGGCCTACCTGCTGTTCGGGCACGTGCGCACCCGCGTGCAGGTATGGCTCGATCCCTTCGGCTACGCCGACACCGGTGGCTACCAGATCGTGCAATCGCTCTACGGCTTCTCCAACGGCGGACTCTTCGGCACAGGGTTGGGTCGCGGCTACCCCGATCTCGTGCCCTTCGCCAATACCGATTTCATCCTGGCCGGGCTGGGCGAGGAGCTCGGCCTCACCGGCGTCTTCGCCATCCTGCTTCTCTACGCCGTGCTCATCGAGCGGGGCCTGCGCACGGCCGTGACCGTGCGAGATCCCTTCGGCCAACTTCTCGCCGCCGGCCTGTCGATCACCTTCGCCATCCAGGTCTTCGTCATCGTGGGCGGCGTCACTCGACTCATCCCGCTGACCGGCCTCACCACGCCCTTCCTGTCCTACGGCGGGTCCTCGCTCGTGGCCAACTGGGTGATCATCGCGATCCTGCTGGTCATCTCCCATCGCGCTCGGCGCCCGGCCCAGGCACCCGCGCATACCGACACTGCTCCCACGCAGGTGATGAAGCGATGACGCGCTCGATACGCCGCATCAGCATCGTGCTGGCCATCCTCATGCTCGCGCTGCTTGCCAACGTCACCTTCATCCAGGTCTTCCGATCGGACGACTATCGCGCGCGTGCCGACAACCAACGCGTGCTGCTCGAGGAGTACGGCCGCCAGCGCGGTCCCATCCTCACGGGCCCCGAGCCCATCGCGCTCTCCGAGCAGACCAAGGGCGCCTTGAAATGGCTGCGGGTGTATCCGTCGGGCGAGGAGTACGCCTCGGTCACCGGCTTCTACTCCATCGTCTACGGCGCGACCGGCTTGGAGCGCACCGAGAACGCCGTGCTCTCCGGATCGTCCGACCTGTTCTTCGTCGATCGACTTCAGCAGCTGATCGCCGGTCGCCAACCGCGCGGCGGCGCGGTGACCACGACCATCGATGCGGCGGTACAGGACGCCGCGTGGGCGGGGCTGGCCGGCTCGCAGGGCGCGGCCATCGCGATCGAACCGTCGACCGGTCGGATCCTCGCCCAGGTGCAGTCGCCGTCGTTCGACCCCAACCTGCTCACATCGCATGACCCACAGTCCATCCGCGAGTACTACGACCAGCTCATCAATGACCCGGCCCAGCCGCTCATCAACCGCCCCATCGTGGCGCTCAATCCGCCGGGGTCGACGTTCAAGCTGGTCACGGCCGCAGCCGCCCTGTCGTCCGGCCGATTCACCATGGACTCAGTCCTGCCGGGACCGGCCGAGTACGACCTGCCACTGACTAACAAGACGCTGCGCAACTGGACGGGCGAGGACTGCGGTCCCAATGGCGAGGTGACCTTGAAGGACGCCCTCGCCTACTCGTGCAATACGGCCTTTGCGTGGTTGGGCAACGAGCTGGGGGCCGACGCACTTCGTGCGCAGTCCGAGCTCTTCGGCTTCGACAACGCCTTCGAGACACCCCTTCGCGCGTCGACATCACGCTTCCCGGAGAACCCCGACGAGCCGCAGACCGCCATGAGCGCCATCGGCCAGTTCGACGTGCGTGCCACGGCGATGCAGATGGCCATGGTCGCCGCGGGCATCGGCAACAACGGTGTCGTCATGGAGCCTTACCTCGTGCAGGAGATCCGCGGCCCCGACCTGACCATCCTGCGCACCGCCGACCCCAGCGCGTACCGCACGGCGATGAGCCCGGCCGATGCCGCACAGTTGCAGGAGATGATGATCGCGGTCGTTGACTACGGCACCGCCGGCATCCTGCAGGGCATCACCGACGGCGACGGCAACGTCGTCGCGGTCGGGGCCAAGACCGGCACGGCGCAGACCGGCCGCGATGGTGCGCCGGTGTCGTGGATGGTCGCCATGGCACCGGCGGTCAACCCGCGCATCGCCGTCGCCGTCGTGGTCGAGGCGGGCGGGCAGGCAGAGTTGAGCGGCGGCGCGATCGCAGGACCCATCGCCAGGGCCATGCTGCAGGCAGGACTGCGGTGACCCGACACACACGTCTACCCGAGCGTGCCCGGGGAACGGGCTGCGACACTGGAGCGTCCATCTCGGGGGCCCGTCTGGGCCCCGCCAGGAGGCGATCGTGACGCAAGACCCCGGAGCGAGCCGGATCCTCGGTGATCGCTACGAGCTCGTCTCCGTCATCGGCCGCGGCGGCATGGCCGAGGTCTGGGAGGCCCGAGACATGCGGCTGGGTCGCCGCGTCGCCATCAAGATCCTGCGCCCTGACCTCGCGCGTGACCCGGCGTTCCAGGCACGATTCCGCCGCGAGGCGCAGTCGGCAGCTTCCCTCAACCACCCCAACATCGTTGCCGTCTACGACACTGGCGAAGACGTCTATGTCGACGGCACCGAGTCGACGATCGTGCCCTACATCGTCATGGAGTACGTCGATGGCATGACGCTTCGGCAGATCCTGTCGAGCGGACGCCGACTCCTGCCAGAACGCTCGCTGGAGATCACGGCCGGCACCTTGAGCGCGCTCGACTACGCGCATCGCCACGGCATCGTGCACCGCGACATCAAGCCGGCCAACGTCATGCTCACCCGGACCGGTGACGTCAAAGTCATGGACTTCGGCATCGCTCGCGCCCTCAACGACTCCGGCCACACCATGACATCGGCACAAACTGTCATGGGGACCGCGCAGTACCTCTCGCCCGAGCAGGCCCGCGGTGAGGTCGTCGATGCGCGCAGCGACCTGTATTCCAGCGGCGTACTCCTCTATGAATTGCTCACCGGCAAGCCGCCCTTCACCGGCGATTCACCGGTCTCGATCGCCTACCAGCACGTGAGCGAGCAGGCACTGCCGCCGTCGCAGGTCGACCCGGAGGTGCCGCGCGAGGTCGATGCGGTCGTCATGCGCTCGCTCGCCAAGAGCCCCGATGACCGCTACCAGACGGCCGCGGAGTTCCGCGCCGACGTCGAGCGCGCGGTCATGGGCGCCCCCACCAGTGCGCAGCTCACGGCAGCTGTGCCGATGGTGACCGGCGACCCGACACAGCGTCTCGACGTCATCAACCCGACCGAGGTCTACGCCGTCGACACCGCACCGGTGTCCGGGCGACGTGCACAGCGCGGCGCCGGCTTCGTCGCCGCGCTCACCATCGGCGTGCTCGCACTCATCGGCCTGGGCATCCTGGGCGCGGCGCTCGTGCTCAACCGCACGACGGCCAACACCGTGTCGGTCCCCGACCTCAGCGGCTTGACGATCAAGCAGGCCGAGTCGGTGCTCGAACG
>CAINGG010000177.1 GCA_903848435.1 uncultured Actinomycetes bacterium
ACTTGGCCGAGCTCATCGACAAGGGCAAGGCTTTCGCCCGTCGAGTCGATAGCCAGGCCCATGCTCGCGTTGGTGGCAACGACGCGCTCCGCGAGCAGCCGCAATGCGTGGTGGCGGTCGTCCGGTGACGGCGTAGCCCGAGCGACCTCGATGCGCCCGCCCAGCATCACCAGGTCGACATCGACGCCCGCGAGCACGGTGGGAAGCACCAGCGCCGAACTCCCCCCGGACGCGTCGACGACCACGGTCAAGTCCGCCGAGGAGACCCCGTCAAGGGAGGTACGCGATCTCAGCGACGTGGCGTAGTCATCGAGAGCCTGCTCGGGTAGCAGTACGTCGCCCACTTCGCCGGGGAAGGGGCGGCGGAACTCGCGTCTTTCGAAGATGCGCTCGATACGGCGGGCCTGCGTCTCACCCATGTCGCGCCCGTGCTCGTCGAGGATGACGATGTCGAGCCTTTCGGGCTGCCCGGGCGAAGCGCGCACCATCACCCCACCGGAGGCATGCCGCGCGACGTCGTGGCGCAGGACCGGCGTGGGGACCACGCGGTGATCGCGCACGTCAATGCCGGCGGCCGTGAAGGCACCGACAAGGAGGCCGGCGTAGGCGCGCGCGGTGCGCGAATGGTCGCGCCCGACGGCCAATGCCCCGTCTTTGGGCAGGGTGCTGGCGAGTGCCGATGCCAGACGTACCGCGGTGTCAGGCGTGATGTCGACCGAGACCGTGCCCGACACTCCCCCAGCGCCCACTCGGTGTCGATGCCCCTGCGCGTCCCAGACGACGGCACCGTGCACGATCGTGCCGGCCTCGATGGTCTTCCCCGGATACACGAGGCTTCCGGGGGTCACTTCGACCTCCTGCTCGAGCGAGCACTCATCGGAGATGACGGCCCCCTCGCCCACGCGCGTGCCATTGCCGAGCTCCACCGAACGGCCCACCACGCAACCGCGGGCGGTGGTGTCGATGCCCGCGTAGACGCCATCGAGGAGCACCGCTCGCTCGACGATCGCACCGCGGCGTACGACGGCGTTGGCTCCGATCACCGAGTGGGCAAGCACCGTCGCGCCCTCCTCGATGGCGGCATGCGCGCCCACGAACGATGGCCCCACGAGGACGGCGCCTGGGTCGATGCTGGCGCCCTCGCCCACCCAGATGCCCGGCTCACGCTCGGTGCCGGGGATGCCGAGGTTCACTTTGCGCTCGAGGACATCGACCTGGACGCGCCGGTAGGCGGCGATGTCACCGACGTCCTCCCAGTAGCCCCCGCTGATGAAGGCGCCGACGTGCTGACCGTCGGCAAGCAGGCGCGGGAGCACATCGGATGACCAGTCCTGCGGGCCGTCATCCGGGATGAGTCGTACGGCGCTCGGCGACACGGCGTAGATGCCGGTGCTCACGGCGTCGGTGAAGACCTCGCCCCACGCAGGCTTCTCGAGGAAGCGTCGTACGCGGCCATCGTCGTCGACATCGACGACACCGAATTCGCGAGGATCGTCACGACGAGCGAGGCAGAGCGTGATGAGCGCGCCACTCGCGCGGTGCACGCTCATGAGGGCGCCGAGATCGATGTCGGTGACGGCGTCGCCCGACATGACCAGGAAGTCGTCATCGAAGTCGGCGGCAGCCGCGCGGACACCACCCGCGGTGCCGAGTGGGCGATGCTCGGTGGCGTAGCCGAGGGAGAGGCCCAGATCCGAGCCGTCGCCCAGGTAGGCGCGGATGAGAGAGGCGAGGTGCTGGACGGTGATGGTCGCCTCCGTGACGCCATGGGAGCGGGCGAGGCGCAGGATGTGCGCGAGCATGGGCTGCCCGACCACGGGCAGCAGCGGCTTGGGCAGCGAGGTCGTGAGCGGTCGCAGTCGGCTACCGAGGCCACCGGCCATCACGACCGCTCGCATGGCTACCTCCCGGCGCGCAGGACCCGTCTGGCCTGGTCGATGTAGAGCACCGCCGCGTACCAGTACAGCGCAGTCCCCCAGATCACGAAAGCCCACCCCAGCGCGCCGAGGACCTGCTCCCACTGGGCGGTGCCCGCGCCGACAAGGACGAAGGGAAAGCCCCAGAACAGCGCGAACGTCGCCGCCTTGCCGAGGTAGTGCACGGGAAGTGCGGTCAGTCCGCGACGACGAAGCGCGGGCACGAGGGCGAGGAGCACCAACTCGCGCAGGACGAGGATGCCGACGAGCCACCACGGAATCAGCGAGCGCAGGGCGAGCCCGATCAGCGTCGCTGCGATCGTGAGGCGATCGACGAGCGGATCGAGAATCTGTCCGACCTTGGTGATCTGGCCGGTACGACGTGCGATCACCCCGTCGAGCCAGTCGGTGATGCCCGACACCGCCAGGACGAGGACGCCCCAGAGGTCGGCTTGCACGCCCAGGACGAGCCAGAGGAAGACCGGGATGAGAAGCAGGCGTAGGGCGCTGAGTGCATTGGGCACCGTCAGCACCCGATCGCTCACGACTGCCGCGTCGCCCCGCCTGTTCACGCGTGGCGGCCCTGGCGTCGCGGGCCCACCACGAGCCAGGCGCCGAGCAGCGCGAGGGCCAGCCCGCCCAGGCAACCTGCGGCCGCTGTCACCGCGGATGTGCGAAGTGCGCGCGGCGCATCGGCCACGCGGTACTCCAGGCGCAGCTCGGCGCTCACTCCAGGCGCGGCATCTGGCCGCATCACCACCAGCGAGCGGCCCGACAGCCCGTCCGCGTCGACCTGCGCAGGACGACCGGCGGAGGAGGTTATCCAGGGCACTGCTCCGGCGGGGGGTGCCAGAGTCGCGTCGCCCGATACGCCGATCGTGCGCCAGGTGCCGCTGGCGTCCCGCTGGGCAACGGCATGGGGCGCGTTGGCCACGTAGGCCGTGACCAGGGTCGGGTCGGCGATGCCCAGGAAGGCATCGCCCTCCTGCGTGGGGGTGGCGAGGAGCACGAACGTCCCGGACGAGCGGATGAGCCCGTCGATATCGGCTCCGGCAGCCAGGAGCAGGTCCTCGACCGTCTTCGGCAGGCCCTGGGCCGTGACGCTCGCCTCCACGCCGTCGACGACCACCGCGGAGTTCGGCGCCGGGGCGTCGATGACACCGAGGTTCTGGGCGAGGACTCCCGTCTGCCCGACCACGGCGTGGATGCCGACGGCTGTGCCAGCGGCGATGAGTCCGGTGACCATCGCCGCAACGGCGATGACGAGCACGGCTATGCCGAGGGTGAGGCGAGTACGCGACCGTGCGGTCATGCCCCAGTCTTAGCGGCAGCGGTCATGATTCCCAAGCACATCTCGTCCGTGGTGCCATCGCCCCAGACGATGTAGCGGGGTTCGGTGCCCTGGAGTGCTGGCAGCAACTTGCGCAGGCCCGCATCGTGGGTGCAGGTGACAGTGACGGTATCGCCCGCCTTGAGCTCGTAGGGCTTCTCGAGCGGGATGCCGCCCTGACGATCGAAGTCGTACTTCTCGACGTCGAGCAGGACCTTCTCGCGCGGCGTTCCGGCATTGGCCACGATCGAGATAGAGCGGCCGAGGAGATGCATGTGGCCAGCGGCGGAGTAGACGGTCATGTCGTCGTTGACGTCGTGCGTGCACGACTGGGTGGATCCCGCCTGAGGCTCGACCAAGTCTCCCCCGCAGATGAACTGCAGGCCCCAGATGGTGCGCAGCGCCTCGCCACCGAACCTGTTGATCGTGTCGGCTACCGCCGCCTCGCGATCGCACAGCGGCCCGCTTTCGTCCGGCGCACACGGCAATTCAACCGGTGACGGGAGCAGGATGGTCTCGAGCTTGCGCAGATCCTCGGTGCCCGGCTCGGTGCGCAATTGCACCGATGTCATGTCCGGACCGACACCGGCCAGCGTGTTGTAGTGCACCTGCAGGATGACGCTGCTGCCGGAGGGCAGGAAGACCCCGGTGCCCTCGGGGTAGCGAGACTCGCGTCCGCCCGGTGCCCAGGCGGCGAGCCACGGCGCCGAGTCGAGAGATCGCACCGCGTCGTCGGTATCCACCGCGGGCAGGTCGGGTCCGCCAAAGCAACCCCACCCCTGGCCGGGGTCCTTCTCGTCACGCGCCTTCGCCGCCGTCACCTGCCCGGGCTGCACGCGGTAGAGGATCGCGTGGTGCACGACGTCGGGATTGTCGGGCAGGAAGCGCACCCCGGTGATGAACCGGTCCTCGGGAAGGCCCGTGTCGATGAGGAAGCACCGGTAGTCGTCGGTGGACGCCCCCTGGGGCGTGGGTACGTAGGCCTCCGCCAAGCCCACGCTGACGATGCTGCCGGAGCTGCCGTCGGCCGGTGCCTGCTCGGGTGCCTGGCTCGAACCCTGCCCAGGGGCGGCGGCCGACGTCGTGGGAGTTGCCGAGCCCTCCGTGCTGCTCGACCCGGCCCCGGACGCGCACCCGCCGATGAGGGCGCAGGCGGCAAGCAGGGCAGACAGCCTCAGCGGGGACATGGGGCCATCGTAGGGGTTGAACGCTCGTTCAGCAGTTCCACGTCAGGATGGCGTGCTGCG
>CAINGG010000178.1 GCA_903848435.1 uncultured Actinomycetes bacterium
ATTCGGGCTCGGATCGCGGCGGCGATGCGAGCAAGTACGTCGACCATCGACCGGGCGTCCTGATTGGCCGCGAAGTGCTGGTGCCGCGGTCCGAACTCCTCTCGGTCCTCGGCAATGTCACCGCGGGTACGTGGGCGCTTGAGGCATTGCGCGTCGCGGCTGCTGTGCCGCGCGTGGGGCTCGAGACCGACCACCGCACGCTTCCGCATGAGGTTGGCTGGGTGGGCCCGGCGGTGCACCTGTCGAAGGGTTGCTATCGGGGCCAGGAGGCCGTGGCTCGCGTGCACAACCTCGGCTCGCCGCCCCGCCGTCTCGTGCTGCTTCATCTCGATGGTGCAGCCGAGGCGCTTCCGAGCCACGGCGATCCGGTGTTCGCCGGCGACCGCGAGGTCGGCTGGGTCGGCTCAGCGGCGCGCCACTACGAACTCGGCCCGATTGCGACGGCACTGCTCAAGCGCGCGGTCGCCGCTGACGCGGTGCTCGTGGTGCGCTCCGACATCGATATCGCTGCGTCTCAGGAAGTCGTCATCGCTCCGGGTACGCCGTCACGATGATGTTCGACAGATAACTTCCCTCCGCGTCATCGAAGGCACCCCCGCAGGTGATGAGCGTCAGCCGGTAGGGACTATCCGGCCGGAAGACGTCTTCGACGATCGTCGAGAAGCGCGTCTTCTCCACCGACTTGATCTCCCGGACGCGGAACCGGTGCGGCTGCCCGTCCTGCCCGGCCAGGACGACACTGTCGCCGATCTGCAACTCTTCGATTCCATACAGTGCGCCGGCGCCGTCGACCGCCGAGTCGCGATGGCCCACCAGGACGATCGATCCGAATGGCGCGTCGATCCACGAACTCCCGTCGTACCAGCCGGTCTCCGAGACGTCCTCGGGAACCACGACCCCACCCGAGGCGTCCTGGCCCACGCGAATGACCTCGCTGGACACGTCGAACGACGGAATTCGCAGCAGCGCGGGCTGCTGGCTAGCGGGATCCATCGTCGGCTGGGCTGTCACGGTGACGGTGACCTCAGGGACCGGCTCCGCGGACGCATCACGCGGCTGTGGAGCCGACGCGGCGGGGCTCCCGCTGCGGTCCCCGGGCGAGGCGACACTGCCAGTGGAAAGCGGCGCGGGGCTCGCGGCGTACGACCCGTTGTCCATCGGCAGCTTCACGTTGTCGACGACGGTCGACGGCATCGCCGTGGGCGGCGATGAGCATGCCGCGAGGGCGAGAGCGGCGGCAGCGAGCGCCACGGATGCGCGTACCCCGCGTGGGAGCATCCCTGCTCGGCGTTTCATCGCTGATCCTCCCGGGGGTGCCCCTGCCGGAGCAGGGGCACCCCACTCGCGAGCACCGTCGCCAGCAGGCAGCTCGCCGTCTGAGGGCCGGCCGCGACTGGTTTGCCACCGACCTCGTCTTCACACATCCCGACGGGCGTCCGCTGAGTTCCTGGGCCGTCTCGCGCCGCTTCGCCGAGCTGGGCCAGGCTGCTGGCTTGCCCCCACTCGGACTCAACGAGGCGCGCCGACGAGCGGCGCTGCCGGAGCGGGAGTTGGTGCCGCGCAGGCGCTAGGGATCAGTCGACGTCGAGGATGATCGTGACGGGTCCGTCATTGACCAGCCCCACGCGCATGTGAGCGCCGAACCGTCCCGTCGCCACCTGTGCTCCGCGTGTGCGGAGCTCGTCCGCGACGACGGCTACCAAGGGCTCGGCCACAGGACCGGGTGCAGCGGCATCCCACGTCGGACGCCGTCCCTTGCGTGTGTCCGCATAGAGGGTGAACTGCGAGACGACGAGGACGGGGAGGGCGAGGTCGGCTGCCGAGACCTCGCCATCGCCGGATTCGAATAGACGCATGTCGTAGGCCTTGTTGGCGATTTTGCGCGCCTGCGCCTCACCATCGGAGTGCGTGACCCCGACGAGCATCAGGAGTCCGGGCCCCTCGAGGACGCCGACCTCCTCGCCGTCGACGTCGACACGTGCCCCGTCCACGCGCTGGATGACCGCCCTCACGCGGATCAAACTATCGGCCGTCGCCCTGACAGGATGTGGCCGTGGTCGATGCCGTGGTGCTCGCCGAGATATGGCGGTCGGGTGTGCTCGAGGGCGTGCACCGGGGCCACGCGGTCGTGGTGGGTCCCGATGGCCGCGTCGAGCGCGCGTGGGGCGACCCGGAGGTACGCATCCTGCCGCGCTCGGCCAACAAGCCGGCCCAGGCATCGGCCATGGTGCGTGCCGGGCTGCCGCTCGGCGACGAGTTGCTCGCGCTAGCCGCCGCTTCGCACAGCGGCGAGGCGTTCCACGTCGAAGGAGCCCGGCACATCCTGGCTCGGGGTGGCCTCGACGACACGGCTCTGCGCACGCCCGCTGACTTCCCACTCGATGACGACGTACGCGCGGAGATCATCGCCCGCGGCGGCATTCCCTTGCCCATCCTCATGAACTGCTCGGGCAAGCACGCGGCGATGCTGCTCACCTGTGTCGTCAACGGCTGGTCGACCGATGACTACACCTCCCCAGACCACCCACTGCAGGTGGAGTGCCGCCGCGAACTCGAGGAGCTCGCGGGCGAGCAGAGCTGGGCCGCTGCTGTCGACGG
>CAINGG010000179.1 GCA_903848435.1 uncultured Actinomycetes bacterium
CAGCAGAGCGAACTCGAGGACTACGAGCGCCAGATCAGCACCCTCCTGGGTGTCTGGGCCGCGGGGAGCGTCATCAAGGGCGGCGTCATCGCGCTCATCGGCCACCGCACCGGTCGCAAGCAGTGGATGCGGTTCGGCCGCCAGAACGCGATGTGGGGCGCGGTCGATGCGCTGATCGCCGGCGCCGGCGTCCTCAGTCGCTCACGTCGCGGCGAACTCACCCCCGACGAGGTCGATGCTCAGGCCCGCAAGCTGCGCGTCATGCTCTTGCTCAATGCCCTGGCCGATGTCGTCTACATCGCGGGCGGAGCGCACATCGCCTACCACGCCAAGCCGGGGCCGCCTGAGGTCACGTCCTTCAAGATGGGCCGCGGCGACGGCGTCGCCATCGTGATCCAGGGCGCCTTCCTGCTGGGCCTGGATCTCACCTACGCCCGTCGGCTGACGGCCGCGGCCTAGCCTTCGGACTCCTTACCCGCCCTTGGCCGTCCCCTCACCGGATGGGGCGAACGCCCCTGGCACCATAGAGGGGAATCCGTTAGGGTCCGAACAATCTCCCCGAAGGGGTGCCATGCTCGAGGTCGCCGGCGTCCGCGTCGATCCACGTCACTGGATCGGCGGCGAGCGCGTGGATTCGGCCGGGGCCTTCACCGACCTTTCTCCTATTGATGGCGCCCTCCTGGGCGAGGTCGCCCGCGGCGGTGCCGCCGAGGTCGATGCCGCCGTTGCCGCCGCCCGCGACGCCTTCCCCGGCTGGGCCGCCCTCGGGCCGCAGGGCCGCGGGGAGATCCTCGGCCGCGTCGCCGACCTCGTGGAGCAACGGCTTGAGGAGTTCGCGCAGCTCGAGACTCGCGACAACGGCTCCCTCCTGCGCTCCCACCGGCGCGGCGTCATGCCGCGCGTGGCCATGAACATTCGCTTCTTCGCCGAGTACGCCGTCAACGACCTCAAGCACCCCGAGTTCGAGACGCGCGGCCACACCAACGTCGTGTCCTGGGATCCCGCGGGCGTCGCCGCGATCATCACGCCCTGGAACGCGCCCCTCATGCTCGCCACCTGGCGCATTGGCCCGGCCCTGGCCAGCGGCGACACGGTCGTGCTCAAGCCACCGGAGTGGGCGCCGCTCACCGCGAGCCTCTTCGCCGAGCTCACCGCCGAGGCGGGTATGCCCCCCGGCGTCTTCAACGTCGTCCAGGGAATCGGCACCGAGGCCGGCGCCGCGCTCGCTGGACACCCGGGCGTCTCCCGCATCTGCTTCACCGGCTCGGTGCCCACGGCCAAGGCCGTCGCACGCGCGGCCGCCGACAACCTCACCCCGCTGTCGTTCGAACTCGGCGGCAAGTCGCCGACGATCGTCATGGACGACGCCGACCTCGGGCTCGCCGCCACCATCGCGGCGGAGCAGTACGACAACGCCGGTCAGGTCTGCCTCGCGGGCACTCGACTGCTCGTGCACGAGTCCGTCGCGCAGGAGTTCGCCGCCCGCCTGTCCGAGAAGGTGCGCGAGATCCAGCAGGGCGATCCGCGCGACGAGGCGACCGACCTCGGCCCGCAGATCCATCCGGTGCACCTGGAGCGCATCGAGGGCTACGTCGAACGCGCACGCACCGAGGGCGCCACCGTCGTCTTCGGCGGCGAGCGCGTCGAGCCCGTCGCCGGCGGCTTCTACTTCGCCCCCACGCTCATCACCGACGCCACGCTCGGCTCGGAGATCCTCACCCAGGAGGTCTTCGGCCCGGTCCTCACGATGCAGACCTTCTCCGACGAGGAGGAGGCCATCGCGCTGGCCAACAACACCGACTACGGCCTGGCCGCCACTCTCGTGTGCGGGGATCGCCCGCGTGCCGAGCGCATCGCCGCGCGACTGGTCGCCGGCACGGTGTGGGTCAACTGCTTCTTCGTCCGCGACCTGCGCGCCCCCTTCGGTGGCTCTCGCAAGTCCGGCATCGGGCGCGAGGGCGGTGTGTGGTCCTTCGACTTCTACGCTGACGTGAAGAACACCTGCTTCTCACCGAACGGCTGGAGGTAGCCATGGGAGAGGTTGTCGCCGCGGGCCTGCTCTCGCACGTGCCCACGATCATGCTGCCCAAGGAAGTCCGCTACGAACTCAATGACGGCAAGGAGATCTCGATCGTCACGGGCCTGGAGCGGCTGCGCAAGGAGAAGTTCGAGACTCTCGACTACGACACCGTGCTCGTCCTCGACTCGCACTGGTTCACCACCGTCGAGTTCGTCGTCACCTCCCACGCGCGTCGCGCCGGCCTGTTCACCGCCGAGGAGTTGCCCCGCGGCATGTGCCGGATCCCCTACGAGTGGCGCGGCGACCCCGAGCTCGCCGAGGCCATCGCCGCGCGCGGGGAGCCCAATGGCACGTGGATCACCGCGATCGACGACGAGTATCTGCCGCTCTACTACCCCTCGCTCAACCTGTGGAGCTACCTCGGCAA
>CAINGG010000180.1 GCA_903848435.1 uncultured Actinomycetes bacterium
GACGAGCGGGATCGAGGGCTCCTCGACCACCTGGATGCACCCGTCGGGAGCACCAGCGGCCACTGCCGCATCGGCCATCGCGTGCGCAGCCTCGGCACACACGCGCTTGGCGAAGGGGTGCGGGCAGATGATGATGGCGTTGCGAGTGAGCAGCGCCAGCATGATCTTGAAGAAGACGGTGGCGACTGGATTGGTCGAGGGGGTCAGGGCGATGATGACGCCGGCCGGTCGGGGCACCTCGACGATGCCGCTGTCGGCATGGATGACGGGCGAAACGTAGTCGTGGTCACGGTAGGTGTTCCAGATGCCGACCGAGCAGGCCACGTT
Source organism: uncultured Actinomycetes bacterium (assembly GCA_903848435.1). Classification (GTDB taxonomy): domain Bacteria; phylum Actinomycetota; class Actinomycetes; order S36-B12; family S36-B12; genus Mxb001. The sequence goes on from CAINGG010000180.1 coordinate 328, forward strand.
CTTCAGTTTCTTGTGCTCGGCCACGCCGAAGCCTGTCTCTTCGACAGCGGCCACGCCCAGCTCGGCGGCGACGCGTTCGCCCGCCTCGGCGGCCGCCTGCGCGATACGGCGGACTGTCTCGATGTCGTACGTCGCGAACGCCAGCGATGCCCACTGCGCGCGCTCGACCATGGCACGCCCGCGTGGGACGCCCGCTGGCTCGAGGGGAATATCGGCGAGCAGCGCGGTCATGACCGGCCCCCCATCGCCTCGCGGTAGGCGCGTCCGATGGCGACCTCGGTGCGATCGAGTACCTCGTCGACGACCTCGGGCTTCAGGAGGATGCCGGGCTTGAACTGGAGCACCCGCGGGTCCAGCGTGGAGAAGATCGCCCAGATGCCGTTCTCGTAGAGGTGGCGCATGACGTACTTCGCGCCCTGCGGATGGTTGAACTCCAGGCCGAGGATCACGCCGTTCTGGCGGATGCCGACGAACCAGTCGGGGTACTCCGCCTGAATTGCGCGCAGGCCCGTGCCAATGCGATCGGCGATGTAGTGGACCATCGACCGCGTCTCGGGTCGCGAGCAGACCTCGAGGGCCTTGATGGCGGCAATGCAACCGAGCTCGGCGCCACCGAAGGTCGAGATGTGGCCGAAGCCATCCTCCGTGAGCCAACCTGCGTGCTCTTCCCGGACCAGAACGCAGGCGATGGGATACATGCCGCCGGAGATGCCCTTGCCGGTGACCATGATGTCGGGCTGGATGCCCTCCTTGGCGATACCCCAGAGCTCGCCGGTGCGCATGAGGCCGGTTTGCACCTCGTCGGCGATGTAGAGGGCGTCGTACTCCTCGCACATCTTCTTCACCGCGTGCAGGTAGCCCGGCTCGGGCAGCGGGAAGCCGTAGGTCGCCGGGATCGTCTCCATGATGACGGCGGCGATGTCGCGGCCGCGCAGGGCCGCCTCCATCGCGTCGAGGTCATTGAACGGCACGTGCGGAAACTCCTCGGGCTGATCGGCGAGGAAAAGCTTGGAGAAGCGGTCGTCCCCGGTGCCGACAGCGAGGCCGGTATGGCCGTGGTAAGCCTTGACGATCGACACGATCTTGCGCTTTTGCGTGGCATGACGCGCGGTCTTGAGGGCGATGTCGATGGCTTCACCGCCACCGGAGCCGTAGATCACCTTGGTCAGGCCCGCCGGTGCTGACGTGATCAGCGCTTCCGCGAGGGCGGTCCGTGCCAGAGCCGGGAAGTGGTGATTGCCCATGTCGAAGTGCTGCATCGCCACCGTGAGCGCCTGGACGACCTCGGGATTGCGGTGACCGAGGTTGTAAGTGCCGCCGTTGAGATGGAGGTCGATCAGGCGCTTGCCTGACATGTCCCACAGGAAGTACTCCTCGCGCCTGTCGATGACGAGGGGGACCCCGGAGTCGATCCAGAACTGCGTCTTGCCCGGATTCCAGTACTCCTTGGCCTTGTCGAGGACCTCGGCCTTAGAGGAAAACGAGAACACGCCGTAGTCGTACTCGGCGGGCGCCGTGTCGGTCACGGAGGTAGCGTACCAAATGATCAGACCAAATCAATACCAATTACCGGACCAAATATCGCCCGATTCGGGCATGCCTCCTCAAGGACACCCGGGCCGAAAGGGCCGAATTTGCTTTACCTCGGGGACCTTGACCCCCATACTGCGGAGCGTGTGACCCGCGTCACGCGGGCCCAACCCCCCGGAGGTTCCATGTCCAGCAGCCAGGGTTCCGGTCCCACGGCCCTTCCCGGCGATCACCAGGTCAACCCGAAGGATCAGGTCCGGCTGAAGGCCGGGGCCGTCGGTCTCGTGGGCGTCCTTCTGATGGCCGTGGCCAATGCCGCGCCTATCACCGCCATGAGCTTCAACACGCCCATCGCGGTCGGCTACGGCAACGGCATCGGCGCGTCGGCCGGCTTCCTGTTCGCCACGATCGTCCTCACCATCTTCGCCATCGGCTACGTGGCGATGGCCCGCTACATCACCACGGCGGGGGCGTTCTACGGCTTCATCTCCCATGGCCTGGGGCAGGTGTGGGGCATGGCCTCCGGCCTGATCGCCGCCGTGGCCTACATCATCTTCGAGGCCTCCCTCATCGGCGGCTTCGCGTATTTCGCTTCTGAGTATGTCCTCAAGCCGTATGGGATCAACCTCAACTGGATGATCATCGCAGTCATCGGCATCATCGTCATTGGACTCCTCACCTACTTCTCGATCACCCTGGCAGCCGGTGTCCTCGGCGTCACCCTGGTCTGCGAGGTCGTCCTTCTCCTGGCCCTGGGTATCTCGGTGCTGTTCAAGGGCGGGCCTGACGGCTTCATGTTCGGCGAGATCGTCCCACCGCAAAACGCCTTCGCAAGCCTGCAAGAAAACGCATTCGGTACCGGGGTCGCTGCAGGCGTAGCTGCGATCGGCATCTTCTTTGCCTTCTGGTCGTGGGTTGGCTTCGAGACCACGGCCGTCTATGGCGAGGAGTCCAAGAACCCCAAGCGCAATGTGCCGATCGCCACGCTGGTCGCGGTCATCGGCCTGGGCGTCTTCTACACCTTCATGGCGTGGATGGTCGTGGTCGGCAACGGTGCCGCCAAGTCCGTGGAGATCTCAGCGGGCGCTGCACCGGTCGACCTGTGGCTGGGCCTGGTCGATGCCAACCTTGGCGGGTTCATGGTGCTCATCTACAAGATCCTGCTGGTCATCGGCTCCTTCGCCTGCGCCCTGGCCTTCCACAACGCGGCATCGCGCTACATCTACGCGCTCGGCCGCGAGAGTGCGTCAGGCTTCCTGCGCCGCACGATCGGAGCGGTCAATGCCAAGCACGGGTCGCCGGCGACCGCATCGATCCTTCAGAGTGTGATCACGCTGGTCCTGTGCGTGCTCTTCCTCCTCTTCACCAACGTTTACATCGAGGGTGAGGCGGTGCCTGAGCTCGTCCCCTACGTCAACGTCTACGGCCTGCTCGCCCTCATCGGCACCGCGATGATCCTCATCGTGCAGACCATCACCTCGATCGCCGTCATCTGGTACTTCTGGGTGAAGAAGACCAACAAGGGCAATGTCATCACCACGCTGCTGTGCCCGATTTTGGGTGCCGCGGGCATGCTCTACGCGTTGTTCCTGCTGTGGAACAACCGTCAGTTCGCTGCGGGCCTCGCGGCGGACAGCCTCGTGTTCCAGCTCATGCCGGTCTACATCATCGGCCTGCTGGTCATCGGCTTTGGCTA
>CAINGG010000181.1 GCA_903848435.1 uncultured Actinomycetes bacterium
CCGCGTACCCGCCGCCACCGGGCACCCCCGCTGCCTACCCGGCTCCCGGTGGCTACCCGCCGCCCTACGCCTCCGCGCCGGCCCCGTTGACGTCGACCAACGCGATCGTCGGCCTCGTCCTGGCCATCGCCTCCTGGGTTTTGTGCCCGGTCATCCCGGCGATCATCGCCCTGGTTTTGGCCACCAAGTCCCAGCAGGAGATCCAGGCCTCGCAGGGACGCGTGGGGGGCGACGGCCTCAACCTGGCGACCCGCATCATCTCCTGGATCAATATCGGCTTCTGGGCCCTGCTCATCGTGGGATTCGGCCTGATCGTCGTCATCGCCCTCCTGGCCGGGGCCGCCCAGCGGGCCTAGGGGATACCCCCGTTTTGACCGGGAGCAGCCCGCCCGGTAGCCTCTTCCCTCGTGCCTGGGGCCTGCCCTAGGTGCCCGCGCATGCACGTGCAGCGCCGGTCTTCCTCCAGCGAAGCTCGAGGTCGCTCCCCTCACGGGGAATGCGACACACCCGAGCGCGGGGGCGGGAGAAACCGGGCTAATCGGACATCACGGTCGGAAGCTCACGAACGGAGACGCAGTGCCCACGATCCAGCAGCTGGTCCGCAAGGGCCGGCAGGACAAGGTCGCGAAGAACAAGACGCCCGCGCTCAAGGGCAGCCCGCAGCGTCGCGGCGTCTGCACGCGCGTCTACACCACCACCCCCAAGAAGCCCAATTCCGCGCTTCGCAAGGTGGCTCGCGTCCGTCTGTCCTCTGGCATCGAGGTCACCGCCTACATCCCCGGTGTCGGCCACAACCTCCAGGAGCACTCGATTGTCCTCGTCCGCGGCGGTCGCGTGAAGGACCTGCCCGGCGTTCGCTACAAGATCATCCGCGGCGCCCTCGATACCCAGGGCGTGAAGAACCGCAAGCAGGCGCGCTCCCGCTACGGCGCGAAGAAGGAGAAGGGCTGATGCCACGCAAGGGCCCCGCTGGGAAGCGACCGATCGTCATCGATCCGGTCTACTCATCGCCTCTGGTCACCCAGCTCATCAACAAGATCCTGCTCGACGGCAAGCGCTCGACTGCCGAGGCCATCGTCTACGGCGCTCTCGAAGGCTGCCGCGAGAAGACCGGCACCGACCCGGTCGCCACGCTCAAGCGTGCGCTCGACAACGTCAAGCCCACCCTCGAGGTGCGCTCCCGCCGCGTCGGCGGCGCCACCTACCAGGTGCCGGTTGAGGTCAAGGCCGGCCGCAGCACCACGCTCGCCCTGCGCTGGCTCGTCTCCTACTCGCGGCAGCGTCGCGAGAAGACCATGACCGAGCGCCTCATGAACGAGATCCTCGACGCCTCCAACGGCCTGGGTGCCAGCGTCAAGAAGCGCGAGGACACGCACAAGATGGCCGAGTCCAACAAGGCATTCGCCCACTACCGCTGGTAGTCGGCGGCTGAGCAACGAAGAAGCGACGAAGGAGTCCAGGGTGTCCACCGCGACCAAGCTCGACCTCGCCAAGGTCCGCAACATCGGGATCATGGCGCATATCGACGCGGGTAAGACCACGACGACCGAGCGCATCCTCTTCTACACCGGCATCAACTACAAGATCGGTGAGGTCCACGAGGGCGCAGCCACCATGGACTGGATGGAGCAGGAGCAAGAGCGCGGGATCACCATCACCTCCGCCGCCACCACGTGCGAGTGGAAGGGCTACACGATCAACATCATCGATACGCCCGGCCACGTGGACTTCACGGTCGAGGTCGAGCGGTCGCTGCGAGTGCTCGACGGAGCGGTGGCGGTCTTCGACGGCGTTGCGGGCGTGGAGCCTCAGTCCGAGACGGTCTGGCGCCAGGCCGACCGCTACAACGTCCCCCGCATCTGCTTCGTCAACAAGCTCGACCGCACGGGTGCCGACTTCTACATGTGCGTCGACATGATCAAGGACCGTCTGGGCGCCACCGCCCTCGTCCTCCAGCTGCCCATCGGGTCGGAGTCCGACTTCCTGGGCGTCATCGACCTGGTCAACATGCGCGCCCTCACGTGGCGCGGAGAGACGCAGAAGGGCGAGGACTACGTCGTCGAGGACATCCCCGCCGACATGGCCGCCAAAGCTGCCGAGTGGCGCGAGAAGCTCCTCGAGACTCTCGCCGAGGCCGACGACGCGGTCATGGAGAAGTTCCTCGAGGGTGAGGAACTCTCGGTCGAGGAGATCCAGGCCGGCATCCGCCGCGCGACCCTCGCCGACAAGGTCACCCCGGTGCTCACCGGATCGGCGTTCAAGAACAAGGGTGTGCAGCCCATGCTCGACGCGGTCGTCGCCTACCTGCCGTCGCCTCTCGACGTGGCCGCCATCGAGGGCCACAAGCCCGGCGACGAGTCCGAGGTCATCGAGCGCAAGCCCAGCGACGACGAGCCCTTCTCGGCGCTGGCGTTCAAGATCATGAGCGACCCCCACCTCGGCAAGCTCACCTACATCCGCATCTACTCCGGGCGCTTGGAGACGGGCACCGCGGTGCTCAACAGCACCAAGGACCGCAAGGAGCGCGTCGGCAAGATCTACCGAATGCACGCCAACAAGCGCGAGGAGATCGACGCTGTGGGCGCGGGCGACATCGTTGCGGTCATGGGGCTGAAGGACACCACGACGGGCGAGACGCTGTGCGATCCGGCCAAGGCGGTCGTCCTGGAGTCCATGAGCTTCCCAGCCCCGGTCATCTCCGTGGCGATCGAGCCCAAGACCAAGAGCGACCAGGAGAAGCTCGGCACGGCGATCCAGCGCCTCGCCGAGGAGGATCCGACCTTCCGCGTCCAGACCGACGAGGAGACCGGCCAGACGATCATCTCCGGCATGGGCGAGCTTCACCTCGAGGTCCTCGTCGACCGCATGCGCCGCGAGTTCAAGGTCGAGGCCAATGTCGGCAAGCCCCAGGTCGCCTACCGCGAGACCATCACCAAGACGGTCGAGAAGGTCGACTACACCCACAAGAAGCAGACGGGTGGGTCCGGCCAGTTCGCCAAAGTCCAGATCACCCTGGCGCCCCATTCCGAGGGCGAAGGTGGCTACGAGTTCGAGAGCAAGGTCACCGGCGGTCGCATCCCCCGCGAATACATCCCGTCGGTCGACGCCGGGTGCCAGGAGGCCATGGAGTACGGCGTGCTCGCCGGCTACCCCATGGTCGACCTCAAGGTGACCCTCCTCGACGGCGCCTACCACGAGGTCGACTCCTCCGAACTCGCGTTCAAGATCGCCGGGTCGATGGTGTTCAAGGAGGCCGCCCGCAAGGCCGGCCCCGTGCTCCTCGAGCCGATGATGGCTGTCGAGGTCACGACGCCCGAGGACTTCATGGGCGACGTGATCGGCGACCTCAACTCCCGCCGTGGCCAGATCCAGGCCATGGACGAGCGGGCCGGCGCTCGCATCGTGCGCGCCCTCGTGCCGCTCTCAGAGATGTTCGGTTACGTGGGTGACCTGCGCAGCAGGACCCAGGGCCGGGCTAGTTACACCATGCAGTTCGACTCCTACGCCCAGGTTCCGCAAAACGTGGCGACGGAGATCATCGCGAAAGCTCGCGGCGAATAGTCGCGGATCGAAGAACAACCCATAAATCAAGACCAGAACCCCGATCCGCGACAGTCGGACGGACCGAAACGAAGAGGAGCCCACCGTGGCTAAGGCGAAGTTCGAGCGGACCAAGCCGCACGTGAACATCGGCACCATCGGGCACATCGACCATGGCAAGACGACGCTGACCGCGGCGATCACCAAGGTCCTGCACGACAAGATGCCCGACATCAACCCCTTCACGCCTTTCGACCAGATCGACAAGGCCCCGGAGGAGCGTCAGCGCGGTATCACCATCTCGATCGCGCACGTCGAGTACCAGACCGAGGCTCGCCACTACGCACACGTGGACTGCCCCGGCCACGCTGACTACATCAAGAACATGATCACCGGCGCGGCCCAGATGGACGGCGCGATCCTCGTGGTCGCCGCCACCGACGGCCCGATGCCGCAGACCAAGGAGCACGTCCTCCTGGCCCGCCAGGTCGGCGTCCCCGCCATCGTCGTCGCCCTCAACAAGTGCGACATGGTCGATGACGAGGATCTCCTCGAGCTCGTCGAGATGGAGGTCCGCGAGCTGCTGTCCTCCTACGAGTTCCCCGGCGACGACATCCCCGTCGTCCGCGTGGCTGCATTCCCCGCGCTCAACGGTGACGCCAAGTGGGGCGACTCGATCATGGAGCTCATGAACGCGGTCGACACCTACATCGCCACCCCCGAGCGCGAGGTCGACAAGCCCTTCCTCATGCCCGTCGAGGACGTGTTCACGATCACCGGCCGCGGCACCGTCGTGACCGGTCGTATCGAGCGCGGCATCGTCAAGGTCAACGAGGAGATCGAGATCGTGGGCATCCGTCCCGGGCCGCCCGCGAAGACCACGGTCACCGGCGTCGAGATGTTCCGCAAGCTGCTCGACGAGGGCCAGGCGGGCGAGAACGTCGGCCTGCTCCTGCGCGGCACCAAGCGTGAGGACGTCGAGCGTGGCCAGGTGTGCTGCAAGCCCGGCTCCATCACGCCGCACACCGAGTTCGAGGCCCAGGTCTACATCCTGAGCAAGGACGAGGGTGGCCGTCACACGCCGTTCTTCGACAACTACCGTCCGCAGTTCTACTTCCGGACCACGGACGTCACCGGCGTCGTGCACCTGCCCGAGGGCAAGGACATGGTCATGCCCGGCGACAACACCGAGATGAAGGTCGACCTGATCCAGCCCATCGCCATGGAGGAGGGCCTGCGCTTCGCTATTCGCGAGGGCGGCCGCACCGTTGGCGCGGGTCGGGTCACCAAGATCCTCAAGTAGCGGGCACGGGGGAGGCGCCTGGCGCCTCCCCCGACCCCCTGCACCAGGCACACACACCTAGCGGCAACCGATACGAAAGACAGGGCAGGCCATGGCGGGACAGAAGATCCGGATCAGGCTCAAGGCCTACGATCACGAGGTCATCGATAGCTCGGCGCGCAAGATCGTCGACACGGTGACCCGCACCGGCGCGCAGGTTGCCGGCCCCGTGCCGCTGCCCACCGAGAAGAACATCTACTGCGTCATTCGGTCGCCCCACAAATACAAGGACAGTCGCGAGCACTTCGAGATGCGCACGCATAAGAGGCTCATCGACATCCTCGACCCCACGCCCAAGACGGTCGATTCGCTCATGCGCCTCGACCTGCCCGCGGGCGTCGACATCGAGATCAAGCTCTAGGACGATGACCATGCTGAGGACTGTCAAGGGAGTGCTGGGCGAAAAGCTCGGCATGACCCAGGTTTGGGACGACAACAACAAGATCGTCCCCGTGACCGTCGTGAAGGCGGGCCCCTGCGTCGTCACGCAGGTTCGCTCGCCCGAGGTCGACGGCTACTCCGCCGTTCAGTTGGGCTTCGGGGCCATCGATCCCCGCAAGGTCAACAAGCCCGAGGCGGGGCACTTCCAGAAGGCGGGCGTCTCACCGCGCCGCCACATGGTCGAGCTGCGCACCCAGGACGCGTCCGAATACACGCTCGGCCAGGAGGTCGGGGCCGATGCTTTCGCGGCAGGCGACATCGTCGACGTGACGGGCACGAGCAAGGGCAAGGGCTTCGCGGGCGTCATGAAGCGCCACGGATTCTCGGGCGTGGGTGCATCGCACGGCGCGCACCGCAACCACCGCAAGCCCGGGTCTATCGGTGCCTGCGCCACGCCGTCACGCGTCTTCAAGGGCCTGCGCATGGCCGGTCGCATGGGCTCCAATCGCCACACGACCCAGGGCCTGACCGTGCACGCGATCGACACCGAGCGCGGCCTGATCCTGATCAAGGGCGCGGTGCCCGGCCCCAAGGGCAGCACCGTCCTCATCCGCTCGACGTCCAAGGCGGTGACCTCGTGACCTCCATCGACATCGTGACCCCGGCCGGCAAGAAGTCCGGCAAGGTCGATCTGCCCGCGGAGATCTTCGACGTGCAGGTCAACATCCCGCTGATCCACCAGGTGGTCGTCGCCCAGCTCGCTGGTGCGCGCCAGGGCACGCACGACACCAAGACGCGTGGCGAGGTCAGTGGCGGCGGACGCAAGCCCTACAAGCAGAAGGGCACCGGTCGCGCGCGCCAGGGCTCGATCCGGGCCCCGCAGTTCACCGGCGGTGGCACGGTCCACGGCCCGTCGCCGCGGTCATACGACCAGCGCACGCCCAAGAAGATGAAGGCCGCCGCCCTGCGTGGCGCCCTCTCCGATCGTGCGCGCGAGGGCCGCATCCACGTGGTGTCCGCGCTTGTCGATGGCGATACGCCGTCGACGAAGAAGGCGCAGGAGATCATTCGCGCCATCAGCGACCGCCCCAACGTCCTCGTGGTCGTCGACCGCGACGATTTCGTGTCGTGGCTGAGCCTGCGCAACCTCGCCGAAGTCAGCGTGGTCGCCCCCGATCAGCTCAACACCTACGACGTGCTGGTCAGCGATGACGTGGTCTTCACCAAGGCGTCCTTCGACATCTTCGTCGCCGGTCCCGTCAAGGGTCGTGGCGCCAAGGCCGTCGCGAGCGAATCGGAGGTCTCGGCATGAGGATCAACGACCCACGTGACGTGCTGCTGGCGCCGGTCATCTCCGAAAAGAGCTATGGCCTGCTCGACGAAAACAAGTACACCTTCATCGTCGCGCCGGACGCCAACAAGACTCAGATCAAGATCGCGGTGGAGCAGGTGTTCGGGGTCCGCGTGACCGCCGTCAACACCAGCAACCGCGAGGGCAAGCGCATCCGCACCAGGCGTGGATGGGGACGTCGTGCAGCGACCAAGCGGGCCATCGTGTCCGTCGCTCAGGGCGACCGCATCGACATCTTCGGCGGACCGGTTAGCTAGGGCGAGGGACGAGGACAATGGGCATCCGCAAATACAAGCCGACGACTCCCGGTCGTCGTGGCTCGAGCGTTGCCGACTTCGTGGAGATCACGCGGTCGGAGCCGGAGAAGTCCTTGGTGCGCCCGCTGCCGTCCAAGGGCGGCCGCAACAACCAGGGCCGCATCACCACCCGGCATCAGGGCGGCGGCCACAAGCGCGCCTATCGCGTGATCGACTTCCGCCGCGCTGACAAGGACGGCGTCCCCGCCAAGGTCGCGCACATCGAGTACGACCCCAATCGCACGGCTCGTATCGCCCTGCTGCACTTCGCCGATGGCGAGAAGCGCTACATCCTGGCGCCCAACAAGCTCAGCCAGGGCGACACCGTCGAGACAGGTGCGTCGGCCGACATCAAGCCGGGCAACAACCTGCCGCTGCGCAACATCCCCGTCGGCACCGTCATCCACGCGGTCGAGATCAAGCCCGGAGGCGGCGCCAAGATCGCGCGCGCCGCGGGTGCGAGCGTCCAGCTCGTGGCCAAGGACGGTCCCTACGCCCAGCTGCGCATGCCCTCCGGCGAGATCCGCAACGTCGACGTGCGCTCCCGCGCGACCGTCGGCGAGGTCGGCAACGCCGAGCAGTCCAACATCAACTGGGGCAAGGCCGGCCGCATGCGCTGGAAGGGCCGCCGTCCCACCGTCCGCGGTGTCGCCATGAACCCGGTCGACCACCCGCATGGCGGTGGCGAGGGCAAGACGTCCGGTGGCCGTCACCCGGTCAACCCCAAGGGCAAGCCCGAGGGGCGCACCCGCAAGGCCAAGAAGGCCAGCAACAAGTTCATCGTCCGTCGACGCAAGACCGGCAAGAAGCGCTAGGAGACGATCGTGCCCAGAAGCTTGAAGAAGGGTCCCTTCGTGGACACGCACCTTCTGAAGAAGGTCGATGCCCAAAACGAAGCGAAGAGCCAGCAGGTCATCAAGACCTGGTCCCGTCGCTCCATGATCGTTCCCGCCATGCTCGGCCACACCATCGCCGTGCATGACGGGCACAAGCACGTGCCGGTCTTCGTGACCGAGCAGATGATTGGCCACAAGTTGGGCGAGTTCGCTCCTACGCGCACCTTCAAGGGGCACGTCAAGGACGACCGCAAGGCGAAGCGCAAGTAGTCCGAGAGGCAAGGGGAGAGCGATGGAAGCCAGGGCCCAGGCGCGGTTTGTCCGCGTCACGCCCATGAAGGCGCGCCGAGTAGTGGACCTGATTCGTGGTCTGCCTGCCTCGGACGCCCAGGCGGTGCTGCGGTTTGCCCCGCAGGATGCGAGCGTTCCGGTCGGCAAGGTGCTCGATAGCGCCATTGCCAACGCCACCAACAACCACAACCTCGACCCGGCGTCCCTCGTCATCACCGAGGCCTACGTCGATGAGGGCCCGACCATGAAGCGGTTCCGTCCGCGTGCCCAGGGCCGCGCGTTCCGCATCAACAAGCGCACGAGCCATATCACCGTGATCCTCGAGGCCGTCGAGCCCAAGGAACCGGTGAAGGCCGCGAAGTCCTCGAGCAAGAAGAAGAAGGAGGCCTGAGATGGGTCAGAAAGTCAACCCGCACGGCTTCCGCCTTGGCGTCACGACCGACTTCACGTCCCGCTGGTTCGCCGACAGCTCCAAGGCGGGGCAGCGCTACCGCGACTACGTCCAGGAGGACGTCGAGATCCGCAAGCTCCTGTCCAAGGGCATGGAGCGCGCCGGCATCAGCAAGGTCGAGATCGAGCGCACGCGTGAGCGCGTCCGCGTCGACATTCACACCGCCCGCCCCGGCATCGTCATCGGGCGCCGTGGTGCTGAGGCCGACCGCATCCGCGCCGATCTCGAGAAGCTCACCGGCAAGCAGGTTCAGCTCAACATCCTCGAGGTGAAGAACCCCGAGATGGACGCCCAGCTCGTCGCCCAGGGCATCGCCGAGCAGCTCTCGAGCCGCGTCTCGTTCCGCCGCGCCATGCGCAAGGGCATGCAGAGCACCATGAAGGCCGGCGCCAAGGGCATTCGAGTGCAGGTCTCCGGTCGCCTCGGTGGCGCCGAGATGAGCCGCACGGAGTTCTACCGCGAGGGGCGAGTGCCGCTGCACACGCTTCGCGCTGACATCGACTACGGCTTCTACGAGGCACGCACCACCTTCGGCCGCATCGGCGTGAAGGTCTGGATCTACAAGGGCGATGCACCGACGAGCCGCGCTGAGCGCGAGGCCGCTGCCGCAGCCGCCCGACTTGGCCAGGCGCGCCGACCCGATCGTCCCCGTCGTCCCGGAGCTCGTGACGACGAGGCGCCCGTGGCCGAGGCCACGGCCGTCGTCGAAGAGGTGTCCGCACCCGCAGCGACTGAAGGCGAGGTCTGATCATGCTGATCCCGCGCAAGGTCAAGCACCGCAAGCAGCATCACCCGGGCCGCAGTGGCGCAGCCAAGGGCGGCACGCAGGTGACGTTCGGCGACTATGGCCTGCAGGCCATCGAGCCGGCCTACGTCACCAACCGCCAGATTGAGGCGGCGCGTATCGCCATCACCCGGCACATTCGCCGCGGCGGCAAGGTCTGGATCACGATCTTCCCCGACCGCCCGCTGACCAAGAAGCCTGCCGAGACCCGCATGGGCTCGGGCAAGGGTTCTCCCGAGTGGTGGGTCGCCAACGTCAAGCCGGGCCGCGTGATGTTCGAGCTC
>CAINGG010000182.1 GCA_903848435.1 uncultured Actinomycetes bacterium
CGACGATGTCACCGCGCTGGGTGGGCTCGCCGCAGAAGACAAAGCGCCCTCCCGGCCGAAGGACGCGCAGCACCTCGCGCAGAGCCAGCTCGACGTCGGGGATGTGATGCAGCACGGCATGCCCGATGACGAGGTCGAACTCACCGTCATCAAAAGGCAGCGACTCCGCGTCGGCGACGCGGCCACTGACGTCAAGGCCCAGCGAGGCGCCGTTGCGCACGGCCACCTCGACCATGCCGGGGCTGATATCGGTCACGACCGCGGAAGATGCGAGTCCGGCCTGCATGAGGTTGAGCACGAAGAACCCCGTGCCGGCACCGATCTCCAGTACGCGGCCATAGGGCCATCCGGCGTCGCCCGCTACGTGGACAAACCGATCACGGGCGTAGTCGATGCACCGCTCGTCGTAGGAAATGCTCCACTTCTCGTCGTACGTCGAGGCTTCCCAGTCGTGATAGAGGACGTTGGCGAGCTTCGGATCAGTCCAGGCTTCGGCAATGTCGGTCATGGCCCGTTGAACTCCGCCTTGCCCGGACCTTCGTCGAGGAAGGAACGCATGCCTACCTGCTGGTCACGCGTGCCGAAGAGTGCGGAGAAGTGCACGCGCTCGATATCGAGACCGGTGTCGAGGTCGGTCTCCGTACCGCGATCGATAGCGGACTTCGCCGCTCGCATCGCGAACGCCGGCCCGCGCGCGAGTTGCTGCGCCCATTCGAGCGAAGCGGAATAGACGTCGTCGGGCGCGACGACGCGGTCGACCAGGCCGATCGCCAGTGCTTCGTCTGCCGATACGAAGCGGCCGGACATGATGAGTTCCTTGGCCCGCGAGATCCCGACGAGGCGCGGCAGACGCTGCGTGCCCCCGGCCCCGGGAATGATGCCCAGGAGTATCTCGGGCTGTCCGAGCTTGGCGTTGTCGCCCGCCACCCGGAAGTCACAGCACATCGCGAGCTCGCACCCGCCCCCCAGCGCGTAGCCGGTGACCGCCGCGATCGTGGGCTGCGGGATGCGCGCCACGGCCGTGAATGCCGACTGCAGGCTGGCCGCGCGAGCCAGGGCATCGGTCAGCGACCAGTCGGCCATCTGCTTCACATCGGCGCCCGCGGCAAAGATCTTCGGACCGCCGTAGACGATGACGGCACGCACGTCGGATCGCTCCGAGACCGCGGCCGACGCCGTGCGGATCTCCTCCTGCACCTCGACGGACAGGGCATTCATGGGCGGGCGGTCCAGGCGGATGGTGGCCACGGCGTCGGCGACCTCCCACGAGACGAACTCGCCGCCCACGACATGCCTCCCTCCTGCCCGCGCGTATCCCGGGCCGGTCCCAGGAGCCTAGTAGCGTGCAGCGGGGACCAGCAGCCCCCTCGTCACATCGGAAGGACGGCATGGACCACGCGATCGACGGCCCCGGGTCATGGGATCCCCTCGGCGTCACCCTCGATGCCACCGGCGCCAACGTGGCGATCTGGGCACCCGGAGCCACCGCCGTCGATCTGTGCCTGTTCGATGCCGATGGGCACGAGACCCGCATTCGCCTGCCCGAGCAGACCTTCGGGGTCTTCCACGGCCACGTGAGCGCCATCGCCGAAGGCGTCGCCTACGGCTTCCGCGTCGACGGGCCCTGGGACCCGGCACAAGGCGCCCGCTGGAACCACGCCAAGCTCCTCCAAGATCCCTACGCGCGGGCCATGGACGGCACCTTCCGCGTCTCCCCGGCGGTCTTCGGGCATGCCGGATCGGACGATCTCGTGCGCAATGACGAAGACTCCGCGCCCTACGTGCCCCGCTCCATCGCCGTCGGATCGGCATTCGACTGGTACGGCGACCAGCCGCTCGGCATCCCGTGGAACGACACGATCATCTATGAGACGCACGTCAAGGGCATCACGATGCGTCATCCCGACGTCCCCGAGCAATTGCGCGGCACCTACGCCGGCCTGGCTCACCCAGCGGTCATCGAGCACCTCACTGGGCTCGGCGTCACAGCCGTCGAACTCATGCCGATTCACCACTTCGTCGACGAGATCCACCTTCTCGACATCGGGCTGACCAACTACTGGGGCTACAACACGCTCGGCTACTTCGCTCCGCATGCCGCCTACAGTTCCGCCGGAGGCAACGGCGGGCAGGTGCGCGAGTTCAAGGAGATGGTGCGCACCCTCCACCAGGCCGGCCTGGAGGTCATCCTCGACGTCGTCTACAACCACACGGCCGAGGGCAATGAGCTGGGCCCCACGCTTTCTTTCCGGGGCATCTGCAACCCGGGCTACTACCGGCTCAGCGATGGTCGCCACTACACCGACTACACCGGCTGCGGGAACACCCTCGATGTCGCCAACCCGCACGTCCTCCAGATGGTCATGGACTCACTGCGCTACTGGGTGCAGGAGATGCACGTCGATGGATTCCGCTTCGACCTCGCGGCAGCACTCGCCCGCTCGTTCCACGACGTCGACATGCTGGGCACCTTCGTCTCGACCATCCAGCAGGACCCGATCCTGCGCCGCGCCAAGCTCATCGCGGAGCCCTGGGACGTCGGGCCGGGCGGCTATCAGGTGGGCGAGTTCCCTGCCCTCTGGACGGAGTGGAACGGCAAGTACCGCGATTGCCTGCGTGACTTCTGGCGCGGGGCCACGGGCGTCGGCGAGCTCGGCTGGCGCCTGTCGGGCTCGGCCGATCTCTATGCGGGAGACGGACGGCGCCCCTACGCGTCCATCAACTTCATTACCGCGCACGACGGCTTCCCTATGCGCGACCTGTCGACCTACGAGCACAAGCACAACGAGGCCAACCTCGAGGACAACCGCGACGGCACCGACGACAACCGCTCGGCCAATTACGGTCACGAGGGGGCGACGGACGACCCCGGGATCAATGCCATCCGCCGTCGGCAGATCCGCAACATGATGACCACCCTGCTGCTTGCCACCGGCGTGCCCATGATGCTCGGCGGCGACGAGTTCGGACGCACGCAGGGAGGCAATAACAATGCGTATTGCCAGGACAACGAGATCTCGTGGTACGACTGGCAGATCGAGCCCTGGCAGCAGCAGATCCTCGACGTGACACGGCAGCTCGTGAGGCTGCGCCGTGACCATCGCGTGTTCCGCCAGCGCTTCTTCTTCGACGGGCG
The DNA here is from genome assembly GCA_903848435.1 of uncultured Actinomycetes bacterium. Lineage (GTDB taxonomy): Bacteria > Actinomycetota > Actinomycetes > S36-B12 > S36-B12 > Mxb001. Next base: position 3,137 of record CAINGG010000182.1, read on the forward strand.
CCCCGTGCGCGAGGGAGGGGCCCCCGACCTCGCATGGCTCGGGCCCGATGGCCAGCCCCTCACCGACGAGGAGTGGAACGCCGGCTGGACAAAGACGCTCGGGATGTACCTGTCCGGCGACCTGCATCCGGTACCGGGCGAGCCCGCCCCCACCCCCGACGATTCCTTCCTGCTCTTGCTGCATGCCTCCGACGACGACTTCGACTTCACGCTTCCGGGGCAGCCGTTCGGATCGACCTACGCCGTGGTCATCGACACCGCCGATGACGGCGAGACGGCTGAGCGCGCTTACGCGGCTGGCGACGCCGTGCGGCTGACACCGCGGTCAAGCGTGCTCTTGCGCGTCATGGCCTAGCGCAGATCGCCCTCGGCCAAGCCCGCGGTTGGGACGGGCGCCGCAAGCAGGCCCATCTCGACCGGTGACACGAGGCCCTCGTGGTGGGGCAGGACCCGAACGGTGTAGCCGAACGGCCCCGTGCGATCGAGGGTCAGGTCGCCTTCGTAGAGCCAGCGCCCGCCCTCGAACCCCTCGACGGGCTTGAGGTCGTCGATGTGCGGATGCGCGATGCGGTCCTGCCCATCCACGCGGCCCGATACGACCTGCACGACGACGTCATCGGGCCCCAGCTCGCCCAGGCGCAGGTGCGCACGCAGATGAAGGGGCGCGCCGAGCGACGGCGCGTCTCCGACACCCGACGCTTCCACGTGCTCCACGGCTACCTGGGGCCAGGCCTGGCGCACGTGCTGCTTCCAGCGCGCCAGGTCGCGGCCCAGCCGGTAGTCATCCGCGCTCGCGGCGCGCGCACCGATCGCCGCCGGCAGGTAGAGGCGCTCGACGTAGTCGCTGACCATGCGACTGGCCAGCACCTTCGGGCCGAGCGTCTGCAAGGTGTGGCGCACGCGATCGATCCAGTGGTGCGGCAGGCCGTCGGGGCCTCGGTCGTAGAAGGTCGGCGCTACCTCGCGTTCGATGAGGTCGTACAGCGCCGCTGCCTCGAGATCATCGCGGCGCTCCGCGTCGTCGACGCCGTCAGCCGTGGGTATCGCCCACCCGTTGCGCCCGTCGAACCACTCATCCCACCAGCCGTCGAGGATCGAGAGGTTGAGGGCGCCGTTGAGCGCGGCCTTCATACCCGATGTGCCGCTGGCCTCCAGCGGGCGAATGGGGTTGTTGAGCCAGACGTCGCAACCGGGGTAGAGCACGCGCGCCATCGCGATGTCGTAGTCCGGCAGGAAGACGATGCGGTGGCGGATCTGGGGATCGTCGGCGAATCGCACGAGCTCCTGGATCAAGCGCTTGCCGCCGTCATCAGCCGGGTGCGCCTTGCCGGCAACGACGATCTGGATGGGGTGGTCGGGGTCGAGCAGCAGCTCCCGCAACCGCTCCGGATCGCGGAGCATAAGCGTCAGTCGCTTGTAGGAGGGCACCCTGCGGGCAAACCCAATCGTGAGGATGTCCGGATCCAGCACGTCGTCGATCCAGCCGAGCTCGGCGTCGGTGGCACCGCGCGCGATCCAGGAAGCGCGCAACCGCTCGCGGGCGTTGTCGACCAGGTGCTGGCGAAGCACGCGCTTGACCGGCCAGATGACGTCGTCGGGGATACCGCCGATCGCCTCCCATCCGGCGGCCTCTTCTGCGAGCCCAGGCCCGATTTCGCGCAGGGCGATCTCGAGGACCTCGGGCGCGACCCAGGTGGGGGCATGGACGCCATTGGTGATCGAAGTGATGAGCACCTCATCGGGATCGAATCCCGGGAACAGGAAGCTGAACATCCCTCGACTGACCTGTCCGTGCAGCAGGCTCACGCCGTTGGCCCGCTGCGACAGGCGCAGGCCCATGACCGCCATGTTGAAGAACAGGGGGTCGCCGCCCTCGTGATCCTCGGCGCCAAGCTCAAGGATCTGCTCGATAGGAACGGCGGGATCGGCGTTGTCACCGCCGAAGAAGGCCTCGATGAGCTCGCGCGGGAATCGGTCAATGCCTGCGGGGACCGGCGTGTGCGTCGTGAAGACCGTGCCGGCGCGCACGATCTCGAGCGCCTCGGCCACGGCAACGCCCTGGGAGGAGACGAGTTCGCGAATGCGCTCGAGACCGAGGAATCCCGCGTGACCCTCATTGGAGTGGAAGACCTCCGGCTCGGGCGTGCCGGTGATACGACAGTACGCGCGGATGGCGCGCACGCCGCCGATGCCCAGAAGGACCTCCTGCAGGAGACGATGGTCGGTGCCCCCGCCGTAGAGCCGGTCGGTGACGTCCCGATCGATCGGGTCGTTGTCCTCGACATCGGAGTCCAGCAGCAGCAGCGGCACCCGACCCACACGCGCCACCCACACGCGAGCGTGCAGCGTGCGGCCGCCCGGCATGCCGATGGTCACCATCGCGGGAGCGCCGGAGTCCTCGCGCAGCAAGGTGACCGGCATCTCGTCGGGATCCACGATCGGATAGCTCTCCTGCTGCCACCCGTCGCGTGAGAGCCACTGGCGGAAGTACCCCGACCGATAGAAGAGCCCGACCCCGATGATCGGCACGCCGAGATCAGAGGCCGCCTTGAGGTGATCGCCGGCCAGGATCCCGAGTCCGCCGGAGTACTGCGGCAGCGCCGCGGCGATGCCGTATTCGGGCGAGAAGTAGGCGATGGACCGGGGCGCGTCAGGACCCAGGGACTGGTACCACGCATCGCGATAGAGGTAGTCGCGCAGATCGTCGCGCGCCTGGTGCACCCAGGCGACGTAGCCTTCGTCGCGCGCCAGTTCCTGGAGACGCTCCGAGGACACCTCGCCGAGCATGCGCAGCGGATCATCGCCCAGGGCATGCCACATCTGCGGATCGAGCGCAGCGAAGACCTTGCGAGTCGGCTCGTGCCAGGACCAGCGCAGGTTGAGGGCGAGCTCGGACAGCGGCTCGAGCGGCGCCGGCAGCACCGTGCGCACCGTGAATCGGCGGATCGCTCTCACATCGGTCACGCTAGCGGGTGTCGCACGATCGATCGCGGCGCCCCGCGACTTGCAGTCCGCCAGAAACTCGGCCGTTCATTTCAGTGCCCTTGCGGTCATTTCTGACGGGTGTTCCTACCCATCGGTAGCGCCAGTACCCTGGCAACATGCCGCCATCGACCCGGTCCGGGGCCACCGCACGCGGGCGGCGTACCCCCAAGGCGGCGACCATCACGGTGCCCAACGTCCTCGACGGTCGCTTCCCCGTGACCGACGTGCACCCCAGCGTGGAAGGCGGCCGACTGCCCGCCAAGGCAGTCGTCGGCGAAGTGGTGCCCGTGCGCGTCACGGCATTCCGCGAGGGCCACGATGCGCTCGGGGTCGAGGTCGTCCTCCGGGGCCCCGATGGGCGCGAGCACTCGCGCGATCGCATGGCCGACGCCGGCACGGGGCTCGACCAGTGGGACGCGCTCGTCAGCCCCGACGCCGAGGGTGACTGGTCGTTCGTCGTCGAGTCGTGGGGCGACCCGTGGGCCACGTGGTCGCACCGGGCCGGGATCAAGGTGCCCGCAGGGATCGATATCGACCTCGAACTCAGCGAGGGTGCGCTGCTGCTGGAGCGCGTGGCCTCGTCGCTGCCGGCCACCCAGCGTGCGCACCGCGAGGCTGTGCAGGCGGCGCTCGTCACCGTGCGCAATGATGCTCTGCCACCGGTGGTGCGCTACGCCGCGACGCAGGATGACGCGGTCGCCCAGGCACTTATCGCCTTCCCCCTGCGCGAAGGCATCACGACCAGTGGGCCCTGGCCGCTCATGGTCGAGCGGCGACGTGCGCTGGTTGGCGCGTGGTACGAGTTCTTCCCGCGCAGTGAGGGCGCCACCGCGCGCAAGTCGGGCACCTTCGCCTCGGCCGCCAAGCGGCTGCCCGGCATTGCCGCCATGGGCTTCGATGTCGTCTACCTGCCCCCGATCCATCCCATCGGCACGACCCACCGCAAGGGGCGCAACAACACCCTGAGCGCGAAGGCGGGCGACCCGGGCTCCCCTTGGGCGATCGGCTCACCCTCCGGTGGCCACGACGCCGTGCACCCCGACCTGGGCACGGAGGCAGACTTCGCGGCCTTCGTCGCGGCGGCGGCGGACAGCGGACTCGAGGTCGCCATCGACCTCGCGCTCCAGGCTTCGCCCGATCATCCGTGGGTCGCCGAGCATCCTGAGTGGTTCACGACACGTGCCGACGGCACCATCGCCTTCGCCGAGAA
>CAINGG010000183.1 GCA_903848435.1 uncultured Actinomycetes bacterium
AGCCGCCGCTGCGGTCTCGATCATGACCACGGACACGGTCCCGAAGACCGCCGTGGTCCGGTCCGACGGATTCACGGTGGGTGGCATGGCGAAGGGTGCCGGGATGCTCGCGCCCGGACTCGCGACGATGCTCGTGGTGCTCACGACAGACGCCCTTGCGGAACCGGAGTCCCTGGGCACGGTTGTCCGAGCCGCGACGCGCGTGACGTTCGACCGCATCGACTCAGACGGGTGCATGTCGACCAATGACACCGTGCTCCTCATGGCGAGCGGCGCATCAGGCACTCGCCCGTCGGTGGAGTCGCTGGGGGATGCGGTCACCGCGGTTTGCGCCGACCTCGCGCGCCAACTCATCCACGATGCCGAGGGGGCCAGCAAGGACATACGCATCGACGTCGTCAATGCCGCCAACGAGGATGACGCCGTCGAGGTGGCGCGCGCGGTGTCGCGAAGTAACCTGCTCAAGTGCGCGATCCACGGCGAGGACCCCAACTGGGGCCGCGTCCTGTCCGCCGTCGGCACGACGTCCGCGACCTTCGAGCCGGGACGCGTCGATGTCGCCATCAACGGCGTGTGGGTGTGCAGGGCCGGCGGCGTGGGGGATGACCGCAGCCTGGTCGACCTGTCCGGCCGCGACGCCGTGATCACGATCGCCCTAGGCGCGGGTGACGCTTGCGCAACGCTGTGGACCAATGACCTGACAGCGGACTACGTCCACGAGAACTCGGCCTACGCGACATGAACGCGCTCGATCGCTTTCGCGGTGCCACGGTCGTCGTGAAGTACGGCGGCAATGCGATGTCCGATGACTGCTTGCGCCGTGCATTCGCGCAGGACATCGTGTCGCTGCGCGAGGCCGGACTTCGGCCGGTGGTCGTGCACGGTGGGGGGCCGCAGATTTCCGCGATGCTCGATCGCGTCGGTATTCCCAGCGAGTTCCGTGGCGGCCTTCGGGTGACGACGCCCGAGGCCATGGAGATCGTCCGCATGGTCCTGACCGGGCAGGTTCAACGCGAGGTCGTCACCCTCATCAACGCTCATGGCCCCTATGCCGTCGGCATCTCCGGCGAGGATGCGCGTCTCTTCACGGCAGAACGCCGCGGGTTGGAGATCGACGGTCAGACGATCGACATCGGCCTGGTCGGCGACGTCGTGGAGGTCCATCCCGAACTGGTGCTGGCTCTCCTCGACGATGGTCGCATCCCCGTGGTGTCGACCGTGGCACCCGACGCCGAGGGCGTCGCGCACAACGTCAATGCCGATACGGCGGCGGCAGCGCTGGCCATCGCGCTGAAGGCCGAACGCCTCATCGTGCTTACCGACGTGCCCGGGCTGTACGCCGACTGGCCATCGAGCACGGATGTCATCGGCGAGATCACCACCGGCGCGCTCTCTGACCTGCTGCCCAGGCTCGACGCTGGGATGATCCCCAAGATGGAGGCCTGCCTGCGAGCCGTCGAAGGTGGGATCCCGCGCGCCCATGTCGTCGATGGCCGAGTGCCCCACGGCCCGCTTCTCGAGGTGTTCGACGACCGCAGCGTGGGCACCACGGTCGTGCAGGGTGGAGGTACGACATGACGACCCTCGACGCGACGTCGACCCACCTATGGCAGGAGCGCTGGCAGTCCGCGCTCATGGACAACTACGGCACCCCGGCCATGACGATCGTGCGCGGCGAGGGCGCGCGCGTCTGGGACGCGGAGGGCCGCGACTACGTCGACCTGCTCGCCGGCATCGCCGTCAATGCTGTGGGTCACGCGCACCCCGACCTCGTACGTGCCGTCAGCGAGCAGATGGCCACGCTCGGGCACACGAGCAACCTCGCGCTGACCCCGCCGGCGGTCGAGCTCGCCGAGCGCCTGCTGGCGCTGCTTGATCCCTCAGGGCTGCGTGGCGGACGGGTGTTCTTCTGCAACTCCGGCGCGGAGGCCAATGAAGCGGCCTTCAAGCTGTCGCGCCGCACGGGTCGTGCGCGAGTGATCGTCGCCGAGCGCTCGTTTCACGGCCGCACGATGGGCTCGCTCGCGTTGACGGCACAGCCCGCCAAGCAGGATCCCTTCCGGCCGCTACCCGGTGACGTCACCGTCGTGCCCTACGGCGATGCCGACGCGCTGCGCACCGCGATCGACGATGACACCGCCGCTGTCTTCCTGGAGCCCATCCAGGGCGAGGCGGGCGTGATCCCGGCACCTGAGGGCTATCTGCGCGCCGCTCGCGAGGCGTGCGATGCGCACGGGTCTCTTCTCGTGCTCGACGAGGTCCAAACCGGCATCGGGCGCACGGGCGCATGGTTCGCACACCAGCATGAGGGCGTGCAGCCCGACGTGGTCACACTGGCGAAGGGCCTGGGCGGCGGACTCCCGATCGGCGCCTGCGTGGCCTTCGGCGACGCCGCAACCCTGCTCGGGCCCGGCAGCCACGGGTCGACGTTCGGGGGCAATCCGGTCAGCTGCGCAGCCGCGCTGGCCGTTCTCGGGGTGCTCGACCGTGATGGGCTGGTGGCACTGGCGGCCCAACGCGGTGCGCGCCTGCGCGCCATCGTCGAGACATCCCCGCTCGTGTCGCACACGCGCGGCAAGGGTCTGCTCATCGGCGCCGTCCTCGCTCAGCCCGTCGCCGCCGATCTGGAGGCGTCCTGTCGCCGCCACGGCCTGATCGTCAATGCCATCGGCACGGACGTGATCCGGCTCGCGCCACCGCTCGTCATCACCGATAAGGACCTTGATCTGGTAGCCGAGCGCTGGGCGCTCGCCGCAGGAGACCTGTCATGACGACGCCACGGACCCAGGCGGCGCGTCGCACGCGCATCGCCGAGGTGCTCGCCTCTCGCAGCGTGCACTCGCAGGAGGAACTGCGCGCCATCCTTGCCGGTGATGGCTTCGCCGTGACCCAGGCAACGCTGTCTCGCGACCTTCTCGACCTGGGCGCGGTCAAGGTCACCAATGGTGACGGCCGAGCCGCCTACGTGCTTCCGGGCGATCCGGGTCATGAGACCGGTGCCGAGCTCGCGCGCTTGGTCAGGGCAGCCCACGAACTCATCGTCTCGGTGGACTACTCGGCCAACATCGTCGTGGTGCGCACGCCTCCCGGAGGGGCGCAGTACCTTGCCTCCGCCTTCGATCGCGCCCAGTGGAAGCCGGTCCTCGGGACGGTGGCCGGCGACGACACGGTGTTCCTTGTCACGCGCGGCGGCAACGCCGGATCCGACGTCGCGGCTGAGATCCTGGCCATGGCCGAAGGTCGGCTGCCGGTCGGGGCGGAGGCGACGTGAGCGACGAGGAACCCACCCGGCTGTGGGGTGGGCGTTTCGCGAACGGCCCGGCTGATGCCATGGCCGCGCTGAGCGCCTCGGTGCACTTCGATTGGCGCCTGGCGCCCTACGATGTGCGGCAGACCGCGGCGCACGCCCGGGTCCTGCACGGGACCGGGCTGCTCTCCGCCGATGAATTGGCCTTGGTCATCGACGCGCTCGACTCCCTGGCGGTCGACATCGCGTCCGGAGCGTTCGCGCCGCAGCCCGACGATGAGGACGTGCACACGGCGGTCGAGCGCGGTCTTTTGGAGCGGCTCGGGCCGCTGGGCGGCAAACTGCGTGCTGGTCGCAGTCGCAATGACCAGGTCGCCACGGACTTCCGCCTCTACCTACGCGACCAGGCCCGTGCGATCGCGCAGGAGATCGCGGCCCTGCAACTCGCCCTGCTCGACCAGGCGGAGGCGCACATCGACACCCTGGCTCCCGGATTCACGCATTTGCAGCACGCGCAACCGGTGTCCTTCGGCCACGAGCTCGCCAAGCACGTCCACGCACTCGGCCGTGACGTCGATCGACTGCGTGACTGGGACCACCGCACTGCCCTGTCGCCACTGGGTGCAGGCGCACTCGCCGGTTCATCTCTCGGCCTGGACCCCGAGGCGGTCGCCGCCGAACTCGGTTTCCGCGGCGCCCTAGCCAACTCCATTGATGCCGTGAGCGATCGCGACTGGGTGGCGGAATTCCTCTTCGTCGCCGCCATGATCGGTGTCCACCTGTCGCGCATCGGGGAGGAGGTCGTGCTGTGGACCTCGCGCGAGTTCGGTTGGGCCACACTCGACGATGCGTGGTCGACGGGGTCATCGATCATGCCGCAGAAGAA
>CAINGG010000184.1 GCA_903848435.1 uncultured Actinomycetes bacterium
CCTGGATAGCGGTATTCATTGACGCCGTAGACGCGAAGGTAGAACGCCTCGTCGGTGCTCGTCACGTTGTGCCAGTCGGTCTCCATGCGCACGAAGCTGATCGATCCGTCCTCGGCCATGCGCCACAGTCCGCTGCGCGGTGCCTGCGTGATGATCTCCACCTCATCGGTGGTCTGCTTGAGCACGAGCTGACTCCAGCGATCGAAGTCACGCCAGCGACTCTCCACGTCAGCCAGGTCGCACTCCCACTCCACGTCCATGAACTCCAGCAGGTGAAAGAGGAAAAGTGGCACGCCGCCGTAGCGCGAGGTGATGAGGTTGGTCAGCGGTGACGCCCCGGAGATGCGCGGGTTGATCTCACCGAGATAGACGGTGCCGTCGTCGACGTCGAGGAGGAAGTCCATGCAGAAGACGCCGCGGTAGCCCTCCTGGTAGAGCCGGTCGCCAAGGCGCCTGGCCAGGCCACGGATCTGCTCCTGGCTGTCGATGAGCGAGATGGGCGCGCAATCGTTGCCGCACCACCCGCCCGGATACGGGGTCAACTCCTCGAAGCCGGTGATGTCAACCTGCACGGGCCCGACCAGCGTGCCGTGCCGCGTCGCGCAGGCCTCCAACGTGCCGGGCAGGTGTCGGATATTGCGCATCACCTTGAGCTGGCTGCCGACGAGGTCGTCGGCGTGCTCGTCCCAGTCATCTCGGCCGTTGATGAAGAAGGTCGTGCGACCGGAGTCCCCGTAGGGCAACTGCACGACCAGACGGTCGCCTAGACCGGCCGCTGCTGCCTGCGCGACCAGGTCGTCGTACGACGCGCACTCGGTGAGGATGTTGGGTGCGCTCGGCACCCCCGCCTCATTGCCCAGCCGCGTGGTCTCGATCTTGGAATCGATGCGCTCGCGAAGCTCGCGTGGCGGTAGGGCGATGGTGAGCCCCAGGTCGCGGGCGCGGCGTTCGGTCTCCTCGTCGAACATCACGAAGAGCACGTAGCCCTTGCCGCGTGCCTCGATGTAGTCGATGACCTCCTTGTGGCCCAGGAGGTAGGAATTGACGGATTCGAACGTCTCGAACTCGCGGGGGCCCGGGTGCGTAGGCACGAACACGTGGTCGTGCTCGCCATCGAAGGAGTCGAAGTAGCAGATGTAGCGGAAGGCTGTCACCCAGTCATCGAGACCCAGCAGGTTGTAGGCGGTGGGCGAGACAAAGTAGACGGGCGTGGTGTTCTCCCGGAAGAACCGGTAGATGTCGGACAGCCCCCTGAGCACGGGGCAACTGTAGGGAACCCATTGACGTTCGTCGGGCGATTCGTCGAGCTCAGCCACCCGAAGGACGCGCGCCTAGACCAGGAACAGCATGCGCTCAGGCTGCGGCACGGTCACCTCGACCTCGACTGCGTCGGGCACCAGGGCGCTGACCTCGCGCGGGTGCGCGCCCTCGACATCGCCGTGGACGCTGAGCATCCAGTGATCGCCCGGCCACAGCAGCGTGAGCGTGCCCTGCTGCGGTGCGTATGCGGCCGTGTAGACGGTGCCCCACAGGCTCTCGGAAAGTGGCCGATACAGGGGCGGCAATAAGAAGGCGTCGGCCAATTGCTCCGGAGTGAGCAGCGGATCGGCCAGCAGCCCCGCGAGCGCCTCCTCGCGCACGACGGTGTGGCAGTACGCCGCATGCTCGGGCCAGGTCGTCTCGCCCTGGCGGTTGGCCGCGGACCGCTCACCCGTGACGGCGAGCGGCCGATCGGGTCCGACCTGCGCGATGCGTGCATCGCCCCAGGCATCGAGGACGGCGATGTTGTAGGCCATATGCACCGGCACCGTGGCCAGCCGAGCGATCGCCTCCGCGGTCGTGGTGCAGGTCTGCAGGAGGTAGCGCATGACGAGGCCGATGCCGAATCCCTCGCCCGCGACGCGGCGGCCGCCGTACGCCAGCGACACAGTCAGGCCCTGATCGTTGATGCCGTCCATCAATCCCCAGCCGCAGTCCGACATGCCGAGCACCGAGCGGCCCGACCAGTGGGTGCGCAGCGCCAGGGTGTCGGACAACGCGGGGGGATAGTCGTAGTTGCGCAGCATGACCGGACGGGGACCGGGCAGCATCGCCAGCGAGCACGCCGACACCAGTGCGGGTGGGCACCACTGGCTGAGGAAGCGCGACTCCAGGTCGCCACCGCCGACCGCCTCAACGAGTGAGTCATAGTCGGCGAGCAGCTCGGGCATGTAGCGCGCGAGCGCGGCACGACTGTCGGCGTACGACGGACGGCTCTCTTCACCCTCATGCAGGAACCAGCGGCGGTAGGGCGGCCAGGCGCGCTCGAATTCAGCCGCGGCTGCTGCACCGGGAGTCGCGCCTGCGTCAACGCAACGAAAGGGCAGCACCATGTCGGCAATGTGCACGGGGAAGGGCTCGCCAGCCATCGCCACCTCCCTGGAGTGCTGCCACGTGATCGGTGACACGTCACCATGCTTCACGCATCGCCTCGCGCCTGGCCTAGGGTAGCCCGGTGCGCCCTGATGAGTACGCCGCTCATGACGCCGTGTCGCTTGCTGAGTTCGTGCGCGCAGGCGACGTGACTCCCGCTGACCTCCAAGAGTGCGCACTTGCCGCGCATGAGCAGATGCGCGAGTCGGTCAATGCCGTCGTTGACGTGCAGCCACTGGATGCTGACCGACTCAGCGCCACCGGCCCGCTCGCCGGCGTACCCACGCTGATCAAGGATCTTTTCCACGGACAGGTGGGCAGCGTGTGCGGCAACGGCAGCCGGCTGTCGGAGGGCTGGGAGGTCACCAGCGCCACGCAGATCTACGAGCGCACGGTCGCCGCGGGGATGACGCCGATGGGGAGATCGACGACGTCGGAGTTCGGGATCATGGGCACGACCGAGACGCTGGCGCAGGGCATCACGCTCTCGCCGTGGAGCCCTGACCACATGGCGGGCGGTTCCAGTGGTGGAGCGGGCGCCGCCGTGGGCTCCGGGATCGTCCCGATCGCGCTGGCGAGCGACGGCGGCGGATCGATCCGCATCCCCGCCTCATCGTGCGGGGTCGTCGGCCTGAAGCCCAGTCGCGGGCGCGTGCCGTGGGGACTGCGCCAGAAGGAGCCGCTCATCGGCTGGGCGGTGCAGTTTGCCGTCACCCGCACAGTGCGTGACTCTGCTGTCGCCCTTGATGCGCTGTGCGGCCCCACATCGGGCGATGTCGAGGGATTGGCGCGGCCCGATGTGAGCTTCGCCGAAGCACTACGCACACCCACCGGTCCGTTGCGGATTGCGTGGTGGGCCTATCCCTGGTCCGGTCATGACCCCGATCCCGTCATCGTCGAAGCCACGCAGGCCACAGCGGTGCTCCTGGAGGAGATGGGTCATCACGTCGAGGCGGCGACCCCGCGCTTCGACTGGGAGTCCTATCTCCAGGCCATGACCGACGTCTGGGCAAGCACCAACGCCTACACGATCGACGCTTTCGCCAAGGCCGTGGGCCGCGAGGTCAACGCCGACACGGTTGAGGGTGCGACCTTGCGCATGGTCGAGGAGGGCCGGGCCGTCACGGCCAAAGGCCTCCTGTCAGCCATCGAGGTCGAGACTGCGCTCACCGTGATCATGAACGACTTCTTCGGCCGCTACGACGTCCTGCTCACGCCGACGCTGGCAGCGACGCTGGCGCCCGTCGGCGAGTACGACCCCCACGCACTCACGCCCGCGAAGGAGACCTTCGCGCACTGGTCGAAGTGGGAGACGTTCCTGCCCGTGTTCAACACCACCGGGCAGCCAGCCATCAGCCTGCCCCTGCACATGACCCCGGATGGCCTGCCCATCGGCATGCAGTTCGTCGGTGGTCTCGGGCAGGAAGCACTGCTGCTCAGCCTGGCGGCGAGCGTGGAGGAAGCGCTACCGTGGCGCGACCGCCGTCCCCCGGCCTACGTGACCTGACAGGGGTAGTCGTGAAGACGGAGAACATCAACCACGCCTTCCTCGATGGCGTGATCTCCGGTGAGCACGACGACGTCTACTACCACTACGGCGTGTCCAGCAGCGACGCGGTGATGGAGCAGATGCGCGACGTACGAGCGGTCATCATGGCCGGCTCCGGCGAGCGCATGGATGAGTTCGCGCAGCGGTGGAGCATCCTCAACGGCGGCACCGAGATCATCAGGTTCCCCAAGGAGGATCGTTTCGTCACTCGCTACACCGCCGGGGTCCTCTTCGCCTCGCACGGCATGGGGATGCCGAGTGCCTCCATTGCGGTGCAGGAGGCCATGCGGATGGTCTATTTCCTCAAGCGCGGGGATCTCACCGCGATGGACGAGGTCTTCTGGGCCCGGGTCGGCACCAGCGGTGGCGTGGGTTTGCCCGGCGGCACGGTCGTCCTCACCTCCGAAGGCCTGATGGCCGATCTCAAGCCCTACCGACTCATGCGCGGGGATCGCGGCACCTACTGGTTCGACGGCACTTACCCGGCGGCAACGCGTGCGGCCATCATCGCCGCCAACGCCGGCGCGGGCCTGTCGATCGTTGAAGGCAAGACGATCGCCACCAATGAGTTCTTCATCGAGCAGTTCCGGCTCGATGGTGCCATCTGCCTGGAAACCCCCGAGACGAAGCGTGAACTCCTTGACTGGCTTCACGACAACGGCGTCGCCAATATCGAGATGGAGGGTGCGCTGATCGCCGCCTACCTCAATCACTGGGGATTTCCGTCATTCGCCATGATCTGCGCCGTCCTGCTCAACCGACTCGAGGGCGACCAGGTCACCTCGACCCACGACCAGCTCCATCGATTCAGCGAGAACTCCGGTGACGTTCTCTTCAACTATCTGCGCGTCCTCGCGCCACCCCGCGAGGCCTGATGACGTCGGCCGACGACCTCCTGGTCACCGCTGAGCAGTGGGCGGCGGCCGACCCCGACCCCACGACCACGGCCGAGCTCACCGCATTGATTGCCCGCGCCCGCTCCGGTGACGCGGGCGCACGCGACGAAGTGGCTGACGCGTTCGATGGCACCCTGGAGTTCGGAACTGCGGGACTTCGCGGTCGGCTCGGACCCGGCAGCAATCGCATGAATCGCGTCGTCGTGGCGCGTGCTGCTGCGGGGCTCGCCGCCTACCTCCTCGAGAACGGCGGACACTCGATCGTCATCGGCTACGACGCTCGACGGAATTCCGACGTCTTCGCTCACGACACGGCTCAGATCATGGCGGGAGCCGGCATCTCCGCGATGGTGCTGCCGCGTCCCTTGCCCACGCCGGTGACCGCGTTCGCGATCCACTTCCTGGGGGCGAGTGCCGCCGTCATGGTCACCGCGTCTCACAATCCGCCCGAAGACAACGGCTACAAGGTCTATCTGGGTGACGGTTGCCAGATCGTGCCGCCCGCCGACGCCGCGATTTCGGCGTGCATCTCGCGCGTGGGTGCGGTGGCTGAAATCCCGCGCTCTGATGACTACGTCACGCTCGACGACGGTGTGCTCGATGCCTATATCTCCCGCGCACAGCAACTCCTCCCTCCCGGCCCCCGAGACATCACGACCGTCTACACGGCGATGCACGGCGTCGGCGGCGATGTCTTCGTGCGCGCGGCCCGAGGGGCCGGCTTCCCCGATCCGCTACGGGTAGCGCAGCAGTTCGAGCCTGACCCTCGCTTTCCGACCGTGGCCTTCCCCAATCCGGAGGAGCCCGGCGCGATGGACCTGGCACTTGCCGAGGCCACCGCGCACGGTGCCGACATCATCATCGCCAACGACCCCGATGCAGATCGGTGCGCAGCAGGGATACCAACAGCCAAGGGCTTTCGCATGCTCACCGGCGACGAAGTGGGCTGGCTGCTCGGCTGGTGGACCGTCGAGCGGATGCGGGGCCGTGGCACACCTGTGACGGGCACCATGGCGCAGTCGATCGTCTCCGGCACGCTCCTGAAGGCCATCGCGCTGGACGCTGGTCTGGACTATGCGGCAACGCTCACGGGCTTCAAGTGGATCGCCAGGGTGCCCGGCCTGGTCTTCGGCTACGAGGAGGCGCTCGGCTATTGCGTCGATCCCGCCCACGTCACGGACAAGGACGGCATCACGGCGGCGCTGGTGCTGATGGAGATGGCGGCGCACCTGAAGGCCGAGGGCCGTGGCATCCAGGACGTTCTCGATGACCTCGCACGTCGATTCGGCCTCTACCTGACATCGCAGGTATCCGTGCGGGTGGGCGATGTCTCGCTCATCGCCGACGCTATGGCGCGTCTGCGTTCTGCACCGCCCCGCGAACTCGGCGGACGCGACGTGCAGGAGGTGGTGGACCTCGAGGAGGGTGCGTACGGGCTTCCCGCCACCGACGGGCTCCTCTACGTACTCGACGGCGCACGCGTCGTCATCCGCCCGAGCGGGACAGAGCCGAAGCTGAAGTGCTACCTGCAAATCGTGGTGCCCGTCGATGGCGACCTTGACGCAGCCAAGGAGGCGGGCCGCGCCGATATGTCGGCCCTGCGCGTGAGCGTCTCGGGCGCTCTCGCCCTCGGCTAGGCACCCACAGCGACAACGGAACGCGTTAGGGAGACTTTCGGGCCCCCAGAAGTGTCTCTAACCCGATCCGTGTCCTAGCGGACACCGGCTGGGCCTCGGCTAAGCACCCACACCCACAACGGACCCCGTCCGTCAGGCCTCGCCGACCTTGGCGGCCGGACAGCGCGCCGAGAGGTCAGCCAGCATCGAGTCGAGTTCCGTGCGCGTAGCGGGAAGAATCCACGAGGCACCTGAGCTGTCCTCAATGAAGATGTGCAGCCCGATCGTCGACGTGCCGTCATCGGGCTCCCAGTGAACGATCGGCACAGACTTCGCGATCATGGGCCGCAAGGACACGATGCGCTCTGGCTCAGCCTGGATGATGCGCTTGAGCAGAGCCACCCTGCGCTTCACCTTGAAGAAGGCTCCGTACAGCATCAGCCCCGCAACGCCAA
>CAINGG010000185.1 GCA_903848435.1 uncultured Actinomycetes bacterium
ACGCGCTGACCGAAGACCCCGGGCACCTGATGGCAGCGACGGAAGACCGGCTCCATCAGGATGCACGCGCGCAGGCCTACCCGACATCGCATGCGCTCGTGGTGGCCTTGCGCTCGGCCGGCATCCCGGCCGTGATCTCAGGTGCGGGCCCCACCGTCCTCGCGCTCGCCGATGCGAGCACTGTCGCGGTCGTGACCGAGCACGCCCCGCAGGGGTGGGATGCGCTGGTCGTGGATCCTGACCCGGTCGGTGCGCGAGTGCACGTCAGGGGCGCCTGACAGGGCGATCGGCCTTCCCTCGGGCCCGGGTGCTAGGCTCATGCCTGTCCTTCTCGGACACGTATTCCCCGCTCCCCGGAAATCCCACTGAGGTCCGGCGGCCGCGGGCGGCGCAGGCCCCGTTTCCCTTCACAGGTTCTGGCCGCGCCAGACGACCCGGTCCACCGTGGACCGGGCAGGCAACTAAGGATCACCAGGTGACTGACACCACCACCGCCGCGAAGAGCGGCAATGGCCTGTCCAGCATGCTTCTTCCCGAGCTCAAGCAGCTCGCCTCGTCCCTCGGTATCTCCGGGGCGAGCGCGATGCGCAAGAGCGATCTCGTGGCGGCCATCTCCGCCAAGCAGTCCGGGGGAGCGGGTTCGGCAGGCCGCAACGGCTCGTCCGGCGACCGCGAGCAGCGCGAGGACCGCGGCGATCGCCAGCCCCGTGAGCAGCGCGGCGACCGCGAGGACCGCGGCGACCGCCAGCCGCGCAATGAGCGCAACGACAACGACGGGGGCGACCGCTCCTTCGACGACGATGCCGACGGCGGCTCACGCCGCCGGCGCCGGCGCGGACGCGACCGATTCCGCGACCGCCGTGAGCGCCGCCCCGGCGGATTCGGCGGCGAGCAGGACATCGAGCTCGCCGAGGACGACGTCGTCGTCCCCGTAGCCGGCATCCTCGACGTCCTCGACAACTACGCCTTCGTCCGCACGGCGGGCTACCTGCCCAGCCCCAACGACGTCTACGTCTCCCTCTCCATGGTCAAGAAGCACGGACTGCGCAAGGGCGATGCCGTCACCGGAGCCGTCCGCCAGCCTCGCGACGGCGAGCGTCGCGAGAAGTTCAACCCGCTCGTACGCATCGACACGGTCAACGGCACCGACCCCGAGACGGCTCGTCAGCGTCCGGACTTCTCCAAGCTGACGCCGCTGTACCCGCAGGAGCGCCTGCGCCTGGAGACAGAGCCGACCAACCTCACGACGCGCGTCATCGACCTGGTGGCGCCGATCGGCAAGGGCCAGCGAGGCCTCATCGTCAGCCCGCCGAAGGCCGGCAAGACGATGGTGCTGCAGTCGATCGCCAACGCGATCACGGCCAATAACCCCGAGTGCCATCTCATGGTCGTCCTCGTCGACGAGCGACCCGAAGAGGTCACCGACATGCAGCGCTCTGTCAAGGGCGAGGTGATTGCCTCGACCTTCGACCGGCCTGCCGAGGACCACACCATCGTCGCGGAGC
Source organism: uncultured Actinomycetes bacterium (assembly GCA_903848435.1). GTDB lineage: Bacteria > Actinomycetota > Actinomycetes > S36-B12 > S36-B12 > Mxb001. The sequence continues at coordinate 1,506 of CAINGG010000185.1, forward strand.
TCGCCATCGAGCGAGCGAAGCGCCTCGTCGAGCTCGGGCATGACGTCGTCGTGCTGCTCGACTCGATGACACGTCTTGGCCGCGCGTACAACCTGGCGGCGCCCGCGTCGGGCCGCATCCTGTCCGGTGGCGTCGACTCGACAGCGCTCTACCCGCCCAAGAAGTTCTTCGGTGCCGCTCGCAACATCGAAAACGGCGGCTCGCTCACGATCTTGGCCACGGCGCTCGTCGAGACCGGCTCGCGCATGGACGAGGTGATCTTCGAGGAGTTCAAGGGCACCGGCAATATGGAGCTCAAGCTCGATCGCAAGCTTGCCGACAAGCGCATCTTCCCCAGCGTCGATGTCGATGCCTCGGGCACTCGCAAGGAAGAGCTGCTCATGGCGCCCGACGAGCTCAAGATCGTCTGGAAGCTTCGTCGCGTGCTGCATGCGCTCGACCAGCAGCAGGCCATCGAGCTGCTCTTGACCAAGCTCCGCGACACCAAGAGCAACCTCGAGTTCCTGCTCCAGGTGCAAAAGACCACGCCCTCGGTCACCGCATCGGTCAGCGAGGACTGATTGGGGGATTCGTCCCCCGATGCCGTACCCTTCCCAGGTCCGGTTCACCGCTTCGGCGGACCCGGACGCGCCCGCCAAGGGCGGCGGCTTCGCCGTCGCCACGGCGGGCCAGAGAGGAGAAGCCATGAAGTCGGGTATCCACCCCGAGTACGTCGAGACCCAGGTCACCTGCAGCTGCGGATCGACGTTCGTCACTCGCAGCACCGCCAAGAACGGCGTCATTCACGCCGACGTGTGCTCGCAGTGCCACCCGTTCTACACCGGCCGCCAGAAGATCCTCGATGCTGGCGGGCGCGTCGCGAAGTTCGAGAAGCGCTTCGGCGGCAAGGGTGCCAAGGACTCGGCCGCGACCGCGGCCGAGTAATCAGCACCGCCACTCGGTCGGCCGCCTCGATGTTCGACGCATGCGTCGACCTGTCGACGGAGTACGCATCCATCGAGCAGCGGCTAGCCGATCCGGCCGTGCATGCCGATCCGAACGAGGCCCGGCGCCTCGCTCGGCGGCACGCCGAGTTGAGACCCATCATCGAGGCCTATCGACTCTGGCTGGGCCTTGGCGACGACATGTCTGCCGCGCGCGAACTCGCGACCACGGATGCCTCCTTCGCCACCGAGGCGGATTCGCTCGAGGTGCAGCGCGATGAGGTCGCCGAGCGCCTGCGATCTCTGCTGGTGCCGCGCGACCCACTCGATGGCAAGGACGTGATCCTCGAGATCAAGGCGGGGGAGGGCGGCGAGGAGTCAGCCCTCTTCGCTGGCGACCTGCTGCGGATGTACCTGCGCTACGCCGACCAGCGCGGCTGGAGCACGGAGGTCATCGAGGCCGAGGAGTCCGACCTCGGCGGCTATCGCGATGTGGCCGTCGCCGTCAAGGCTCGCGGGATTCCCGAGCCCGGCGATGCGCCCTACGCGCGCTTGAAGTTCGAGGGGGGCGTCCACCGCGTGCAGCGCGTTCCGGTCACCGAGTCGCAGGGGCGCATTCACACGTCCGCGGCCGGAGTGCTGGTGCTTCCCGAGGCGGAGGAGGTCGACGTGACGATCGACCCCAATGACCTGCGCATCGACGTCTACCGCTCCTCGGGCCCCGGGGGCCAGAGCGTCAACACCACCGACTCCGCCGTACGCATCACCCACATTCCGACCGGCACCGTCGTCTCATGCCAGAACGAGAAGAGCCAGCTGCAAAATCGCGAGCAGGCCATGCGCATTCTCCGTGCGCGGCTCCTGGCCTTGGCGGAGGAGCAGGCGGCGCAGGAGGCATCCGACAGCCGGCGCGCCCAGGTGCGCACCGTTGACCGAAGCGAGCGGATCCGCACCTACAACTTCCCCGAAAACCGCATCAGCGACCACCGCGTCGGCTTCAAGGCCTACAACCTCGACCAGGTGCTCGAGGGCAATCTCGATGACGTCATCCAGGCCTGCCTCACCGCCAGTGCCGACGCCGCACTGAGCGCGGGGGAGGACGCGTGACGTCATCCACCTCGGCAGGCGGGCCGCCCGATCGGGTGGTCGAGGGATGGCAGTCGCTGCGTGACGTGCTCGCCGACGCCCAGCGGCGCCTGACGGCAGCTGGTGTGCCGTCGCCGGAGGCGGATGCGTCGCTCCTCGCTGCCCATGTGCTCGGGGTGCCGCGCGGTCGCCTCTACTTGCAGGACCCGATGCCCAACGATCAGCGCATGGCCTTCGAGCGCCTGCTCAGCCGCCGCGTCGCGCGCGTGCCGCTGCAGCACCTGCTCGGCAGCGCCCCCTTCCGCACCATCGAGCTGTCGGTGGGACCCGGCGTCTTCGTGCCGAGACCCGAGACCGAGCTCGTGGCCGGCGCCGCGATCGATGCCCTGCGCGCGCTGCCGGCAGCCGATCGCATCGCGGTCGACCTGTGCACGGGCTCGGGCGCGATCGCTATCGCGCTGGCCGTCGAACTCGATGGCGTCAGTGTCACGGCGGTGGAGATCGATCCCGCGGCGGCCCGGTGGGCTCGCACCAACGCCGAGCGATATGCCGAGGCTGCAGCTGCGCGCGGGGGGTCTGTGCGCATCATCGACGCGGACGCCACCCGGTGTGCCGCTCCGGGCGGATCGCTCGCCGACCTTTCGGGCACGGCTGCGGTCGTCGTCATGAATCCGCCCTACGTGCCCGACGGTGCTGTCGTCCGCGATCCGGAGGTGCGCGAGCACGATCCGGCTCGTGCTCTCTATGGCGGCCCCGACGGCCTTCGTGTCATCAGGGGTGCCATCGACACGGCTGCTGTCCTCCTGCGTCCCGGCGGCCAGGTGGTCGTCGAGCACTCCGATGAGCAGGGCGACAATGCGGGCGACGACGGGGTGCCCGGCCTTCTGCGCACCGATTCACGGTGGCGCGACGTGACCGATCATCTCGACCTTGCGCGTCGGCCCCGATTCACGACAGCGACGCGGAGCGCCTGAGATGACGCTGCGCATCGACGTCGGTACACGCCCTTCGTCGGCGCGCACCCGTGGCATCACGGCCGCCAGCGCGGCAATCCGGCGCGGGGAACTCGTCGTCGTGCCTACCGAGTCGATGTACGGGCTTGCCGCCGATCCCTTCTCGGCGCGCGGCATGACGGCGCTGTACGACGCCAAGGGGCGTGGCACGGCCCTGCCGGTCGGCGTGCTCGTCGGCTCGGTGCGTGCCGTGGAAGGCCTGGCTCGCGGGATCACCCAGGAGGGCCGCGACCTCATCTCGGCCTTCTGGCCCGGGCCGCTCACGCTCATCGTGCGCGAGCAGCCAACGCTCGCCTGGGATCTCGGCGGTGACAGCGGCACCATCTCCGTGCGCATGCCTCTGCATCCGGTGCTCCTCGATCTCCTTGCCTCCACCGGACCGCTCGCCGTCACGGGCGCGCAACGCGCGGGGGAGGCGCCCGTGCGTACCTGCGACGAGGCTGAGGCCCAGCTCGGCGATGCCGTGGCCTTGTACGTCGATGCCGGCCCCTGCGCCGCGGAGCAGCCCAGCGCGATCGTCGACCTCACGAGCGACCCGCCCGTGCTGCTGCGCGAGGGTGGCTACGGCGCTGCTGCGCTGCGAGAGGTCTGCCCGGATCTCGTCGAGCCCTAGGCGGAGGTAGGGGATCCTGCAGCCGAATGGCTCTGCGAGGGCCTCAAGCACCAGAATGGGGGGCCAGCGCGCGCCGATGCGTCGGGCCGAGCACCTCATGAGCCAGGGGAGAATTGTGAACAGGCGACGTGTGCGCGCAGTACTGACCGCAGGAGCCTCGATGGCGATGCTGGGCGCCCTTCTCGCCGGCGCGGGCACGCCCGCCCAGGCTCGCATCCCGTCGCTCTCGGCTGGGTTGGCGGATGCGCCGTCCGGCCCACGGGTCAAGGCCGTCGACTTCACGGCCAAGGCTCCGTCGACCGTGCGCGCGAGTCAGGTCTTCATCGTCACGGGCATGCTGCCGCGCGAATTCGGGGGGCGCTCGGTGGTCGGTGAAGTGCAGGTGGGGAAGGCATGGGTCTCGGTCAAGGCTGCGCGGGTGGCGGCCAATGGGGCCATTCGAATGCCCATGCAGTTGAGCAAGCCGGGCAGTCATCGCATCCGTCTGCGCGTCCCTGGCAAGCAATTGGCTCAGTCGCAGGTGCTGATCGTGCGGTCCACCGGCAAGGTGACGACCGACGAGTCGCCGCTGCGGATGTACTCGCATTGGCTGTCTCGCGAGTCGGCCGTGGCGCCCCGCACGGGCCGCCTACAGCCCAGGGCCGATGGCGCCACGGAGGCGACCGAGGCGGCCGCCGCGACGAGCGACCAGTTGGCCGGATTCGAGAGCCTGGCCAGCGGTGCCCTTGACGCGACTGGTGCTGCGGTCGTGGGTTTCGGGGTCAACACGCTGTTGGGACTGCTCTTTCCCGGCGCCTCCGCGGCCACCGGTGCGCAGGTCGCTGCGCTCGAGCAGGAAATGCAGCAGGACTTCGCCATCGTCTACCAGGACCTGGCGGAGATCCAGAGCACGCTGGTGACCGTCGAGGAGCAGAACTCCCAGATCTTCGACAAGGCATCCCAGATCAACTGCCAGCAGCAGATCAATCAGGCGCAATCGATCGCCGATTCCATCAATGCGACATTCAAGAACTACGAGAACGTGCTGACGCCGACATGGGGGCAGGCCAACATCAACTATGGCGGTGGCACAGCCAATGCTCGCGTGATCGGCAACTACATCTTTGGTGCCGGCTCGGGCACGCCGTCCTTCGCCTCCGGCGTCAACTCTCTCCAGACCCAGGTGACCCAGCTGGCCACCCTCCTGAGCACCAACAACTCGCAGGGTCTGATCTACACGTGCGCGAGTGCCGCGGCGTCCAACGTCATCCAGGGCACGTCCGCCCCTTCCACCACCAATCCGCCCGTCGTGCCCATCGGGACGCTCGACACGGCCTATGCCGAGCAGGTGCAGCAGCTCACCGGGTACTTCACATCAATCCTCAACGTCGGGGCCGGCCTGGTCGGTATCGGCGATGTGCTGGCTGCGGCGACCCTGGTGGGTCCCACCGTGCAGACACCGGCAGACTTCCTCCAGGCGTGCAACAACCTGTCAGCCAACGCTTTCTCGTGCGTCCAGACGGCAGCATGGCTGAACTCCATGGGCGCGGCCGTGGGCACGGCCTGGCAGCTGACCGGTGCTTCGTGGTCGCAGGTGACCAATGGCACGCTGGCCGCGGACGTCTACGCCACGAGCAACGTGACGTCGAGTTTCACCAACGGCGACAACGCCTGGGTCACTGACATCGCGGGCTACCGCACCGGCTACTTCGGCCAAGGTGCTACCGCGACGAACC
>CAINGG010000186.1 GCA_903848435.1 uncultured Actinomycetes bacterium
ATCCGCGAGGAGATCGTCACGTCGCTGTCGACGGTCATCGGGCCCGAGGGCAATCTGCTCGACGCGACTCCGGCCCACTGCCGCCAGGTCGTCCTGCCCTTCCCCATCATCGACAACGACGAGCTGGCGAAGGTGCTTCACATCAACGCCGAGGACGATGTGCCCGGCTTCGCCACCGCCAAGGTCATGGGCCTCTACGACGTCGACGCGGGAGCTGCCGGCCTCGAGGCGCGTCTCGAGGAGATCTTCGCTGAGGTCGATTCGCACATCGCCGGGGGAGCGCGCTTCATCGTGCTCTCAGATCGCGACTCGACGACGGACCTGGCGCCGATCCCCTCGCTATTGCTCTGCTCGGCCGTCCACCACCACCTCGTGCGCCGCAAGACGCGCACCCAGGTCGCCTTGATCGTCGAGGCGGGCGACGTGCGCGAGGTGCACCATGCCGCGCTCCTCGTGGGCTACGGCGCAGCCGCCATCAATCCCTACCTCGCGATGGAATCAGTCGAGGACCTCGTCTACCGGGGGGTGCTCACGGGCATCACGCCCGAGAAGGCCGTGCGCAACTTGGTCAAGGCGCTGGGCAAGGGCCTGCTCAAGGTCATGTCCAAGATGGGCGTGTCCACCGTGGGCTCCTACCGCGGTGCGCAGATCTTCGAGGCCGTCGGCCTCGGGCACGACCTGATCGAGCGCTACTTCACCGGTACGACGTCCCGATTGGGTGGCGTCGGACTCGACGTCATCCACGCCGAAGTGGTCGCCCGGCACGACATCGCCTACCCGCCATCGGGTATCTCGCCGGCGCACCGGCGCCTCGAGGTCGGCGGCGAGTACCAGTGGCGGCGCGAGGGCGAGCCCCACCTGTTCGACCCCGAGACTGTCTTCCGGCTGCAGCACGCGACACGGACGAAGCGCTTCGACATCTTCCGCGACTACACCGATCGAGTCGACGACCAAAGTCGCCGCCTGATGACCCTGCGCGGGCTCTTCGGCCTGCGCGAGGGCGTGCGACCCCCCGTGCCGCTGGACGAGGTCGAGCCGGTCTCCGAGATCGTCAAGCGGTTCTCGACGGGCGCGATGTCCTACGGGTCCATCTCCCAGGAGGCGCACGAGACGCTCGCCATCGCCATGAACCGCATCGGCGCGAAGTCCAACACCGGAGAGGGCGGGGAGGACGCCGATCGCTATGTGGCGATGCCCAACGGCGACTCGAAGCGCTCGGCGATCAAGCAGGTGGCGTCGGGTCGCTTCGGCGTGACCAGCGAGTACCTCGTCAACGCCGACGATCTGCAGATCAAAATGGCACAGGGAGCAAAGCCCGGCGAGGGCGGTCAACTGCCCGGCCACAAGGTCTATCCCTGGATTGCCAAGACCCGGCATTCCACGCCCGGCGTCGGCCTCATCTCGCCTCCGCCGCACCACGACATCTACTCGATCGAGGACCTCGCACAGCTCATCCACGACCTAAAGAACGCCAACCCGCAGGCACGCGTGCATGTCAAGCTCGTGTCGGAGGCTGGCGTCGGCACCGTGGCTGCCGGCGTCGCCAAGGCGCACGCCGACGTGATCTTGATCTCGGGACACGACGGCGGCACGGGCGCGTCGCCGCTGACCTCGCTGAAGCACGCCGGCACCCCTTGGGAGCTCGGACTGGCCGAGACCCAGCAGACGCTGCTCCTCAACCGACTCCGCGACCGGGTGGTCGTGCAGACCGATGGTCAGCTCAAGACCGGCCGCGACGTGGTGATCGCGGCCCTGCTGGGTGCAGAGGAGTTCGGCTTCGCTACCGCTCCGCTTGTCGTCATGGGTTGCATCATGATGCGGGTGTGTCACCTCGACACATGCCCCGTGGGTGTTGCCACGCAGAACCCGGAGCTGCGCGCGCGCTTCGCTGGTTCGCCTGACTTCGTCGTGACCTTCTTCGAGTTCATCGCGGAGCAGGTGCGCGAGCACCTCGCACGCCTGGGCTTCCGCTCGCTCGAGGAGGCGGTCGGGCACGCGGAGTTGCTCGACACCCGCGAAGCGATCGAGCACTGGAAGGCCAGCGGGCTCGACCTCTCGCCCGTCTTGCACGTGCCGACGCTGCCGGAGCACGAGGTCCGCCATCATGCGGTCGACCAGGATCACGGGCTCGAGGGGGCGCTGGACATCGAGCTCATCGACCTGTGCGCGCCGGCACTCGAACGCCGGGAGCCGATCCGCGCGCGGCTGCCGATCCGCAACGTCAACCGGACCGTCGGGACCATGCTCGGTTCCCGTGTCACGCGCCTGCACGGTGGCGAGGGGCTGGCGGACGGCACCATCGACCTGACTTTCAACGGCTCCGCGGGCCAATCTTTCGGTGCGTTCCTGCCGCGCGGCATCACCTTGCGGCTTGAAGGCGATGCCAACGACTACCTCGGCAAGGGACTTTCAGGCGGTCGATTGGTCGTGCGCCCTGACCGGGCTGCTCCCTTCGCTGCTGAGGACAACATCATCGCGGGCAACGTCATCGGCTACGGCGCCACGGCTGGAGAGGCATTCGTGCGCGGTCGTGTCGGTGAACGCTGTGCCGTGCGCAATAGCGGTGCGACATTCGTCGTTGAAGGAGTGGGCGATCACGGGTGCGAATACATGACCGGTGGCACGGTCGTCGTCCTCGGGTCGACCGGTCGCAACTTCGCGGCAGGCATGTCGGGCGGCACGGCGTACCTGCTCGATCTGAGACCCGAGCGCGTCAATGCTGAGCTGGTCGAGCTCGAACGCCTGACACCGGCCGATGAGGACATCGTGCGCGACCTGCTGCGCCGTCACGCGGAGGAGACGGATTCTCCGGTGGCCGCCGGGCTCCTCTCGCAGTGGGATCCTTCGCGGTTCACCAAGATCATGCCCGTCGACTACAAGCGTGCGCTCGAGGCCGGTCGCCGCGCCCAGGAGGAAGGCCGTGACCCGGCCGAGGCCGTCATGGAGGCCGCACGTGGCTGACCCCCGCGGATTCATGAAGACCGATCGCGACACCCCGCAGCGACGCCCGGTCGACGTGCGCATCCAGGACTGGCGAGAGGTCTACGAGCCCTTCGCCCCCGAGCGGCTGACCGCGCAGGCAGGGCGGTGCATGGACTGCGGTATCCCCTTCTGCCATAGCGGCTGTCCCCTCGGCAATCTCATCCCCGAGTGGAACGACCTGGTCTGGCGCGGTGACTGGAAGGCGGCGGCAGAGCGCCTGCACGCCACCAACAACTTCCCGGAGTTCACCGGCCGGCTGTGCCCGGCACCGTGCGAGACGGCCTGCGTGCTGGGCATCAACGCCGATCCCGTGACGATCAAGCAGGTCGAGGTATCCATCATCGATCGGGCGTGGGACTCCGGGTGGGTCACGCCGCAGCCCCCGGAGCGGTCCTCCGGCAAGGCCGTCGCCGTCGTCGGATCCGGGCCGGCCGGGCTCGCGGCCGCGCAGCAGCTCGCCCGCGTGGGCCACACGGTCGCCGTCTTCGAACGCGATGACCGCATCGGCGGCCTCCTTCGTTATGGGATCCCTGAGTTCAAGATGGAGAAGGCGCAGCTCGACCGCCGCCTGGTGCAGATGGCGCAGGAGGGCGTGAAGTTCCGCACGGGCATCGAAGTCGGCGTCGATATCACCTTCACCACGCTGCAGCAGCGCTACGACGCGGTTGTGCTGGCGGTCGGGGCAACGCGCTGGCGGGATCTCGCGGTCCCTGGGCGCGAGCTTGCGGGCATCTATCAGGCCATGGAGTACCTCCCCGGGGCCAATCGCGTGCAGGAGGGCGATCTGGAGATCGCGCCCATCGATGCGGCGGGACGACACGTGGTGATCATCGGCGGCGGTGATACCGGTGCGGACTGCCTCGGCACCGCGCACCGGCAGGGCGCGGCGTCGGTGACCCAGCTGGAGATCCTTCCCACGCCGCCGGTCAGTCGTCCCGACGCTCAGCCGTGGCCGACCTACCCGATGGTGCTTCGCACGTCGAGCGCACACGAAGAGGGTGGTGAGCGCGTCTACGCGGTATCCACCGAGGAGTTCATCGGCCTCGATGGGCGCGTGCGGTCCCTGCGGCTCGTCGACGTCGAACTTGTCGACGGTCGCCCGCAGCCGGTGGCGGGCTCGAGCCGGGAGATTCCTGCCGACCTGGTGCTGCTGGCGATGGGCTTCACCGGTCCGGAGTCCTCGCCGCTGCTCGAGCAAATGGGCATCCCCATGACCGACCGAGGCACCATGGCGCGCGACGACGACTACGCGACCGACCTGCCTGGAGTGTTCGTCGCGGGAGATGCCGGGCGCGGGCAGTCGCTCATCGTGTGGGCGATCGCGGAAGGTCGTGCGGCGGCGGCATCGGTCGATCGGTTCCTGTCCGGGGAGACCAACCTGCCCTCGCCGATCCCGGCGTCAGCGCGACCCCTTACGGTGTAGTCCCCCGACGAAAGGACACTTCCGCATGCGCCGCGCGAAGATCGTCGCCACCCTCGGTCCGGCGACGAGTTCCTACGAGCGCATCCTCGAGCTCGTCGAGTCCGGCATGGACGTCGCGCGCCTCAACCTCAGCCACGGCTCCTACGACGACCACGCGGTGGTCTACGAGCATGTGCGCCGCGCGAGCGACGAATCCGGACGCGGAGTCGGCATCCTGATCGACCTGCAGGGGCCCAAGATCCGCCTGGGGCGCTTCGCGGGCGGTCCGGTGCTGCTCTCGGTTGGCGAGACGTTCACCATCACCACCGAGGCCGTTCCTGGGGACGCCTCCATCGTCTCGACTACTTACGCAGGGCTGCCCGGAGACGTTCGAGCCGGCGACACCGTGCTGATCGACGATGGCCGAGTCGCCCTGGAGGTGACAGCGGTCGAGGGACCGCGCGTGGTCACCCGGGTGGTCGAAGGTGGTCGGGTGTCCGACAACAAGGGCATCAATCTGCCCGGCGTGGCGGTGAGCGTGCCTGCGATGTCCGAGAAGGATGTGGACGATCTGCGATGGGGCCTGCGCATGGGTGCCGACCTCGTGGCGCTGTCGTTCGTGCGCACGGCCGAGGACATCGCGGACGTCCACCGCATCATGGACGAAGAGGGCATGCGCATCCCCGTGCTCGCCAAGGTCGAGAAGCCGCAGGCCGTCGACAACCTGGCTGACGTGGTGGCGGCATTCGATGGCGTCATGGTGGCCCGCGGTGACCTCGGCGTGGAACTTCCCCTGGAGGCAGTCCCGCTCGTCCAAAAGCGCGCCATCGAGCTGTGCCGTGTCGCGGCCAAGCCGGTGATCGTTGCCACGCAGATGCTCGACTCCATGATTACGGCGACGCGTCCCACCCGGGCGGAGGCCAGTGACGTGGCCAACGCCGTGCTTGACGGGGCCGACGCCGTCATGCTGTCGGGGGAGACGAGCGTGGGCGAGCATCCTGGTCACGTGGTGCGCACGATGAGCCGCATCATCCAGCACGTCGAGGAAAATGGGCTGGAGCGCTTGGCCCCGCTCCCGCCCGACGTGCCCGGTTCGACGGCAAAAGCCCTGACCAAGGGTGCGGTCGACGTGGCCCGTGCCGTGTCGGCGGCGAGCCTCATCCCCTTCACCGAAACGGGGTCGTCGGCGCGGCTCATCGCCCGCTGGCGCACCCCCGCGCCGATCCTCGCGTTCACGCCCAATCCGCGCGTACGCAGCCAGCTGGCTCTCGTCTGGGGCGTGGAGACCTTCTTGGTGCCCAAGGTCATGCACACCGACGACATGGTCGTCCAGGTCGATCGCGCCCTGCTCGAGATCGGCCGGGTGACCTACGGCGACCGAGTGGTGATCGTCGCGGGCGTGCCACCCGGCATCCCAGGCACGACCAACGGCATGCGTGTTCACCTGATCGGCAGCGGAGGCAAGGGCGGCGGGGTGTAGGTTCCCGCCATGCTTGAAGCAGCCTTGTTTGGGGCTATCGCCCAGTCCGCGCTCATCGTCGGAGCCCTGCTCGTCTGGAAGTTCCCCGGACTCAAGAAGCCGGTGATCGTCGGTGCGCTCATGGCGTTCGGCGCCGGGGCGGTCATCTCGGCCGTCGCCATCGACCTTGTGGCCGTCTCCTATGACGAGGCTGGCGCGGGCCCGACTGCTCTCGGTATCGGCATCGGCTGCTTCATCTACTTCGGCATCATCGCCCTGCTGGAGCGCAAGGGGCAATCGGAGGACCTCGTCTCGCTTGAGGCCGCCACCTCGGCGGAGGCGGCGGCGGGAGAGTCGAGCGGTCATGCTGCCACCCATGGCGAGAGCGGCGGCCACGGTGCCCCCGGTGAGCACGGGGCCACCAAGAAGGAGGCACGCAACCTCACCATCGGCATGGTCATCGACGGCGTGCCGGAGTCCGTGGCCGTCGGCCTAACGCTGCATACCGCAACGGCAGGCGTGTCGGCCGCGCTCGTGGGTTCCATCTTCATCGCGGCCATCCCCGAGGCCATCGGCATCGCGGCCGCGCTTCTGGCCGGGGGAATCGCCATAGGCTCGGTCCTTCTCCGGTTCTCCTTCATCGTGGTCATCGGCGCGGTCTTCGC
>CAINGG010000187.1 GCA_903848435.1 uncultured Actinomycetes bacterium
GAGCGACGCCAGCCCCGCGGCGGCCAGGGAGTCAGGAGTCGTCACGCCAGCTGGACCGAGATCGCGCGCTGCGACGGCGCACTGGAACGCCGTAGCGGCCACCAAGGTGCCGAAGGGGACGATGCCGAGTGGCCCGCCCACGGGCAGCTGTGCCTCGGCAGGCGCATCGGGCGAGGCTGCCCACGTCGCGACATCGCCTCGCGCGCGCTGCAGTGCCTCGAGGATCGCGCTGCGGTCGTCGTCGACATGGGCGCTGATGATCCGGTCCTCGATCGAGTCGAGCGGTTCGGCGTCCAGGGTGCCGGCCAGCGCGTCGTCGCGGATCCGTGCCAGGGGGCGCCCTTCGGGCCACGACCCGAGGACGACCAGGGTGCGAGCGGCCGTGCGCCCGTCCTTGCGGCCGACGGCGCGCAGGTCGAGGTCCTCAACAAGGGCCAGCAGGGTGTCCCAGGCGCTGACCGTGCTGGCCAGGAGGTCTGGCAGGTCACTGGTCACGCGGCCGCGATCGCCGGGCTCGGGGACCAGGTCGGCGGGGGGTAGCGTCACGGTCACATCCTGCCGGGAGGTGGTCCGTGGCAATCAAGGTCGGTGCACCAGCCCCGGACTTCACGCTGCCCGATCAGCACGGTCGCCCGACGACCCTGTCGGAGGTCAACGGACCGGTTCTCATCGTGTTCTTCCCCGCGGCCTTCACGCCCGTGTGCAGCTCGGAGCTCGCGGCCCTGCGCGATCTGGACATCCCGGACGTCACCGTGCTGGCGATCTCCTGCGACTCGCCCTACGCCCTGCGCGCGTTCAGCGACGCCGAGGGTTTCGACTTCGCCCTGCTCAGCGACTTCTGGCCGCACGGAGAGGTCGCCCGCGCATACGGCGCCTTCCTGCCCGAGCGCGGGATCGCCGGGCGGCTCAGCATGCTCCTGGACGGTTATGGGGTGGTGCGGGCGCGGTGGGAGTCGCCGCCCGGCCAGGCCCGGGATACGGCCGACTACCTCGGGGCAATCTCGTCGCTGCGTGCTGGCTGACGACTCAAGATGCGGGGCCGGGCAATCGGGTGTCCACTGAGAGCGGTGGCCGGGGGCCCGAGACCCCGGCCACCGCTTCATGTCCGGGCACCCTCCGCGTGATCACTCCGCGTCGACCAGGGGCCGCGATCTGCCACTAAGGACAGCTCGAGTTGTTGGTGGTGCCGTCCGGCATTGTGGTGAGGCACAGGTAGGCACCCGCCAGGCTCGCGCCGGTGAGGTTAGCCCCGCTGAGATCGGCGAGGCCGAGGTCGACGCCCGAGAGGTTGGCACCTGAGAGAATTGCGTTGGCCAGGCTCGCCTGCTGGAACCGCGCACTCGACAGGTTGGCGTTCGACAGGTCAGCGCCATTGAGCGTGGCATGGTCGAAGATCGAGCCGTTGAGGTTCGCGGTCGCGAGAATCGCCCCGGTCAGATTCGCGACGTAGAAGTCTGCCTGGATAGCCACGGCGTCGGTCAGGTTCGCACTCGAAAGGTTCGCCTCCGCCAAGTCCGCGGCCGTGAGGTCGGCGCCGCTGAGGTTCGCGCCGGAAAGGTCGGCA
>CAINGG010000188.1 GCA_903848435.1 uncultured Actinomycetes bacterium
CCGCCAACGTCGCCGGACTGCTGCTGTCCGTGTTCGCAGGGTGGGGACTGGGCCTGCTCGCGCGCTACATCCTGGGCACCCCCACGACACGCCCGTCGGGCACGGAGGTTGCCGAGGCCCTTGCCCGCGGCGGCTATCCGCTCACCATGCTGCGCGCATCACGGCAGACCAACGTCGGCCGTCGCTACGTCGCCACGACACGCAGCGGCGACTCGCTCGAGGTCGTCGTCCTCGACCGAGACCTGGAGGGCGCGGGCCTGGCCAATGCCGCGTGGAAGTCACTGCGGCTGCGCGAGGAGCCCGGACGCGGCGCCTTCAACATGCGCCGCGAGCTCGATCACGCGTCCTTAATGGCCTACGCCGCCCAGGCCGCCGGCGCACCGGTGCCCCGACTCCTGCTGACCAGCGAGGTCGGCCCCGACTCCTCGCTGCTGGCCTACGAGTACACCGTCGGCACGCGCTTGGCCGACCTGGAAGGCGACCAGATCACCGAGGGAGATCTCGAGGGCGCCTGGCGCGCGATGCGCCTGATGCACGAGCACCAGATGGCGCATCGCAGCCTGACCGCCGAGCACATCCTGCGCGATCGCTCCGGCGACATCTGGCTGCTCGGGGAGTCATCAGGATCCGTCGCAGCGAGCGATGTCGCCATGCGCATCGACGTCGCCGAGCTGCTGTGCACCCTGGCGATGCTGGTCGGCCCCGACCGGGCCGTGCGCTCGGGCCGGCGCGTGCTCGGCGTGCAGGGCCTGGCCCGCGCTCTGCCGGTGCTGCAGCCCGTCGCCTTCAACCCCGTGACGCGCAAGGCCATGCGCAAGCGTCGCGATCTCATGGTGCACCTGCGCGATGCGCTCGTCGAGATCCGACCCGACGGCGCACTGGAGCAGATCGACGTCGAGCGCATCAAGCCGCGCACGCTGATCATGATCGTGGTCGGCACGATCGCCGCCTACGTCCTGCTCTCCCAGCTGGCACAGGTCGATCTCGGTGAGCTGCTTACCACGGCCTCGCTGGAGTGGCTCGCGGTCGCGTTCATCGCCTCCCTCATCACCTACGTCGGCGCCGCGTGGTCGCTCGTCGGCTTCGTGCCCGAGCGCATCCCCCTGCACCGCACGATGATGGCCCAGGTCGCCGGCGACTTCGCCACGCTCGTGTCACCGCCGACGCTGGGCGCCATCGCCATCAACATGCGATTCCTGACCAAGGCCGGGCTGCATCCGGCACTCGCCGGCGCCAGCGTCGGCGTATCGCAGGTCGCGGCGTTCGTCATGCACCTGCTCCTGCTGCTGGGCTTCGGCATCGCCGCCGGCACGCAGGCCGACTTCACCTTCGATCCCCCCGCGTGGGCCGTGATCGCCGTCATCGCGGTCGCCATCCTGTTCCTGTCGGCGTTCGCCGTGCCGAGGCTGCGCCGCTACGTCTTCGGCCGCGTGCGCCCGCTGCTCCGCGAGGTGGTGCCGCGCCTGGTGACCGTCGCGCAGCGCCCGCTGAAGCTGGTCGAGGGCATCGGCGGCATCCTGCTGCTCAACCTCGCCTACATCGCCTGCCTTGTCGCGTGCGTGCGCGCATTCGGTGGCGACACCAACATCGCGGCGATCGCGGTGGTCTACCTCGCCGGTGCCACCATCGGCCAGGCCGCGCCGACCCCCGGCGGCCTCGGTGCCGTCGAGGCCGCCCTCGCCGCCGGCCTGACCGCGGCCGGCCTGCCGGGCGGCATCGCCGTGTCGTCGGTGCTGCTCTTCCGCCTCGTCACCTTCTGGCTCCCCACC
>CAINGG010000189.1 GCA_903848435.1 uncultured Actinomycetes bacterium
CGCGACTCGATGCGATTGGCGTTTTCGGCTACTCCGACGAGGACGGCACCGAGGCTGTCGGCCTCGACGGTCACGTGCCGCAGGACGAGGTCGATGATCGGGTGGCGCGCATCAGCGGACTCGTCGATGACCTCATGGCCGAGCGTGCACGCGAGCGGGTAGCGCAGGTCGTCGAGGTGATCGTCGAGGGGCACGACGACGGCGCGGCGTTCGGTCATGCCGCTCATCAGGGTCCCGACGACGGCGTGACGGTGCTCGGCGGTGTCCATGAGGTCGGCGACGTGGTGCGCGCGACGGTCAAGGACTCCGACGGCCCCGATCTCGTGGCGGCGCCATGACTCACCGCTTCGCGCCGCCCCCCGATCATGCCGGTGATCCCGTGGGGGTCTCGGGCTGGCGCACGCTGCCCAATCTGCTGACTCTCGTGCGGCTGCTGCTCGTGCCCGTGCTCGGGGTGCTGCTCTTTGCCCAGGACGGCACCGACCCGGTGCTGCGCTGGTGGGCGACGGCCGTCTTCGTGCTCGCGGCGATCACTGACCTGCTCGACGGCGAGATCGCCCGGCGCAGCGGCACGGTCTCCACGGTCGGCAAGGTCGCCGACCCCATCGCCGACAAGGCGATCATCGCCGTGGCACTCATCGGCCTGTCCGTTCTCGGCGACCTGGCGTGGTGGGTGACCATCGTCATCCTTGCCCGGGAACTCGCGGTGACCGCGCTGCGGTTCTGGGTCATCCGCCATGGCGTGATCCCGGCGTCTCGAGGTGGCAAGGCCAAGACGGTGGCGCAGATCATCGCGATCGCGCTCTACCTCGCGCCGCTGCCCGATGCGATCGAGCCGCTGCGCATCCTTGCCATGGCCGTTGCCGTCGTGCTCACGATCGTGACCGGCGTCGACTACGCCGTGCGTGCATGGCGGCTGCGCCAGCGCGGGAGGATGGCGTCATGACTCCGGCTGAGATCATCGCCCGCCTGACGGACCGTGGCCTCACCGTCGCTACGGCCGAGAGCCTGACCGGCGGGCTGGTCTGCGCGGCGCTCACCGATGTGCCCGGCGCCTCCGCCTGCGTACGCGGCGGCGTGATCGCCTACGCCGTACCGATCAAGCGCGAGATCCTGGGCGTCGACGCGGGACTTCTCGATCGCCGCGGTGCGATCGACCCGGATGTCGCGGCGCAGATGGCGGGGGGAGTGCGTGAGGTCCTCGGTGCGGATGTCGGCGTGGCAACCACCGGCTCGGCCGGGCCCGACCCGGGGCCGGGTGGCACTGAGGCCGGGCCCGTTCCGCCGGGCAGCGGCTTCGTCGCGGTCGTGGGCCCCGGAGGGCGCCTGGTCCGAGGCTTCAACGCCTCCGGGGATCGGGCCCGCGTGCGCGCCGCGGCCGTCGATGCGGCGCTGGATCTGCTGGGTCAGGCATTGAGCGCTGACTGACCGTATCGGGCGTCCGTCGGTCCTCCGGGGTAGCGTGTCCCCATGATCTTGGTGCGCGAGGCCCTGGGCAGCGAGCTGCGTCGTCGTCGCCTTGCCCAGGGGCGCACGCTGCGCGATGTCTCCGCGCACGCCAAGGTCTCCCTCGGCTACCTGTCGGAGATCGAGCGCGGCGAGAAGGAAGCCTCGTCGGAGTTGCTGTTCGCCATCTGCGCCGCGCTGGGCCTGCCGCTGTCCGACCTACTGCTCTCGCTCGGGCGCGAGATTGCGAACGCCGAGGCCGCGGCGCGCGTTGTCCGCGTGGCTGCCTGACTCAGCCCGGCCCTGGGCCTCGCTGGCACGTGGGGCACCAGTAGGCATCTCGCGTATAGGCACCGCTACGTTGCTGGTCGAACCTGATGCGCTGTCCGCAACGCCGGCAGGCTCGCCCCGCCCGGCCATAGACATAGTGCTGATCGCGCAGGTCGCCGGTAGACGCCTGCGCACCGTGGCTGCGATTGGCGGCCATGAGCCGTCGGGTGCGAGAGACGAGAGCGGTGGGATCAGCGATGTCGCGTACCCAGGTCCACGGCGTGATTCCATGCAGAAACAGCCCCTCGGTCACGTAGATGAGTCCGAAGCCGGCGAGAACCGACTGGTCCAAGAGCACATCGCCGATCGCGCGTTCGGCGTGCGACGACACGCAGTCCACCAGGGTGGAGTCAGCAACGCTGGGGTCAAGGACATCCGGGCCGAGGCGTCCGACGATCGACGACTCCTCGGCAGTGGGTAGCAGTTCGACGACCGGCAGTCGGTAGCCCACAGCGCTCCACTGCGCGGTCTGCAGGACGGCTCTGACCTGCCAGTCCGGGCCACCCCGCCAGGGCCTGCCCGGGCGATACAGGTGCCAGCTGCCGTCCATCCGGAAGTGCGTGTGCAAGGTGAGTGCACCGTCGAGTCGGAAGAGCAGGTGCTTGCCGTAGGAGCGAACTCCGTGCACGCGGCGACCGGATAGATCGACGGTCGCCAGTCGCGGGACCCGGAAGTCTGAGCGCGTCAGTTCATCGCCGGCAAGCGCATCATCGAGACGGCGTGCGGCAAGCCAGACCGTGTCGCCTTCAGGCATGCACCGATTCTGCCGGGACCCGCTCGCGACGCACGATGCGGACGACGAAGCCGATGCTCATGGCTGCGATCACGAGCAGGACGCCGTAGGCGGCCCACCACGCCTGGGGGGCCGCGTCGAGAGCGCCGAGAAGGATCCGCGCGTTGAGCAGGCAGATGAAATTGCCGACGACCACGCCGAGGATTCGCGCGTTGAGGTGACGCACGACGTAGGCGGCGATAGGGGCGGCGATGACGCCGCCGATGAGGAGAGCGACCACGATCCCCAGGTCGATGCCCGCGGTGCCCAGGCCGACCAGGAAGCCCAGGCTCGCGGCAAGAGCCACGATGAACTCGGCGGTGTTGACGGTGCCGATGACGCGTGCCGGCGTGAGTCGGCCATCGGCCATGAGCGTGGGAGTGGTCACGGGGCCCCAGCCGCCGCCCCCGGTGGCATCGACGAAGCCTCCGATGAGGCCGAGGGGCACCATGAGGCGAAGGCCGGGAACGCCTGGCTTGCGCCGCGGCGCGCGGCCGCGCACGAACCGAATCACGATGTAGATTCCGAGGACGAGCAGCAGGGTGCCGGTGAAGGGCAGCGCCGCCTTGGCTGAGATGTTCGACAGCACCGTCGCACCGACGAAGGCGCCAATGGCGCCGGGTATCCCGATGCGTCGCACGCCAGCCCAATCGACATTGCCGAACCGGTAGTGGGCGGCTCCGGAGGCAGCGGCGGTCCCCAGCTTGGCCAGATGCACCGACGCTGAGGCAAGGGCCGGGGTCAGGCCCACCGCGATGAGCAGGGTGGAGGAGGTGACGCCGAAGCCCATCCCGAGCGCGCCATCGACAAAGGAGGCACCGAAGCCGGCGAGGGCGATGAGCAGCAGCGAACCCACGAGCGATCCTCCTCGGGTCGGGGCGGCGATAATCCTGGTAAAGACGAGTGTATGAGGTGAGTTTACCAGGCAAGGGTCACCCGCTAACGGCGGCTCGCGGGTGAGTCACTCGCCCACTAGCCAGCCAGCGTTCCTGGAATCAGTGCCAGGCGGCTGGATCCTCCAGCAGGCGGCGCACTCGCGCGGGGTACTTCTCGGCAACCACGTCGGCCAAGGTCACGTCGTCCAGGATCTGCCGCTCGGCCGCGCGTAGCGCGATGAGCACCGGCTGCAGGCCCTGTGCAGGACCCACGTAGTGCAGGTTCTCGGGGCGCGTGCCGGCGATGTCGGCCAGGGCGCCATCGACCGCGCGGATGACATCCGCCAGCCGAATGTCGGCGGCGGGCCTGGCCAGTGTCCACCCGCCTTCGGGTCCGCGACGCGCGCGCACGAGGCTGGCTCGGCGCAATTCAGCCAGGATCGCGCCCAGGTAGGACGTCGGGATCGTCTGCCGCTGCGCGAGTTCATCCGTGGTCAGCGGTTCATCGCCATGGGCGGCGAGCTCGACGGCCGCCCGGAGGGCGTAGTCGGTGCGGGCCGGCAGGCGCATGCGCTCACCCTAGTGCTGATCAGCCGCGCAGCCGCAGCCCTGACGGCGTCCGCGCAAAGCCGGCCTCGACCAGAGCCGTGACCCACTCCGGGGCGGCCGAGGCGACGTCGACACCGTCAATGCGCTGCAGCGACACGGCATGGCCGCGCAGTGCGGTCGCCAGCGATCGCGCTGCCGCTGCCGCATCCTCCGTCGGCCATGTGACGAGCGAGCGGTGGCCGCGCGCGAGATAGAGCATGGGCGCCCCTGCGCCGAGCGTCACCAGCGCTCCGGCCGAACGACTCGGCCGCACCGCCGACTCGGGCCAGGGCAGCGATGCGCCGAAGGGCTGCGCGGGATCCGCAGCCGCCAGCGTGCGCGGGGCCTCGGTGGGCGCCCCAGCACATCGGCGTACCTCGTCGATAGCCCCGGGCAGCGCGAACTGCGCGGCTCCGAGGCCTTCGAGTACGTACGCGCGGCGGCAGCGCCCG
>CAINGG010000190.1 GCA_903848435.1 uncultured Actinomycetes bacterium
GCCGACGTATTCAATGAAGATGCGCATGGCCTCGGAACGACGGCTCAGGCCCTCTTCCTCTCCTATTGCCAGGGCGTCATAGACGCTCCCCAGGACCTTCTAGACCGCGCTCACCGTGGTGCCACGCATCTCGGCGATGCGTGGGGTCGTGTAGCCCTGGGCCACGGCCCTGAGTACGGCGAACTGGGTGGCGGTCAGGGCCGCAAGGGGACCGTCGCCACGACCCTCGCGCACGACGTGGTCGTTGAGTGCCTGCTCGACCGCGGCAATGAGCTGCTCGGGGTCGGACACTGCCTCCTTGCGCAGGAATCCGCAGGTTGGAGGCAGATCCGTCATCGTGTAACCGGCCGCGCGCAAGTCCGGGAGCTTGGTCAGCAGCAGTAGCGCGACGCCGGGGTATTGGCGATCGATGATGTGGGCCAAGTCGACGCCGTTGGGACCCGGCCCCAGCGAGAGGTCGAGGACCGCCGCATCAGGATCGACCTCCGCCACCTTCTCGCGCGCCTCGCGAGCATTCGCCGCGGAGTGCACGACGAACCCGGCGGTGCGCAATGCCGACGCCACGAGGCCCGACGTGAAGGGATCGTCCTCTACGAGGAGGATGCTGCGCGGTTCCACGCCGGAACTCTCCACCACCGCCCACCGGGTGGCAAG
Organism: uncultured Actinomycetes bacterium; assembly: GCA_903848435.1. Lineage (GTDB taxonomy): Bacteria > Actinomycetota > Actinomycetes > S36-B12 > S36-B12 > Mxb001. The sequence goes on from CAINGG010000190.1 coordinate 655, forward strand.
GCGTGCTTGTCGGGGCACGTGGGACCCCTGAGGCACGGGCGGCATCCGGCGCGTCGAGTGGGGAGCGCCGTCGGCGTCCCGGACTAGGGTGGGGCGGTGACCAGGGGAGGCGAGGGCGGCGACTTCGTCCACCTCCACGTCCACACCGAATACTCCATGCTCGACGGCGCCAGCCGGCTCGATGACCTCATGTCCGAGACCGCGCGCCAGGGGATGACCGCTATCGCGATGACCGATCACGGCACCCTCTACGGTGCCTACGACTTCTACAAGTCGGCCAAGGCCGCTGGCGTTAAGCCGATCATCGGGCTCGAGGGCTACTACGCGCCGCAGGGGCGCTTCGAGCGCCGCGCGTTCGACTTCGGGGGCGGCTTCGACGAGGGCAATCCCGAAGACGGCTCCGGTGGTCGAGGCACGCAGAGCTACACGCACATGACCCTGTGGGCGCAGGACACCGCGGGGATGCACAACCTCTTTCGACTCGCGTCGCTGGCCAGCCTCGAGGGCTACTACTTCAAGCCGCGCTTCGACCGCGATCTCTTGCAGACCTACGCCCCCGGCCTGATCGGCACCACGGGCTGCCCGTCGGGCGAGGTCAATCGCTGGCTGCAGGCGGGCAACTACGACCGGGCCCTGGCCGCCGCGGCCGACATGCGCGACATCCTCGGCCCCGGCAACTACTTCTGCGAGGTCATGGATCACGGCCTCGCGATCGAGCGGAGGTTCCGCGAGGATCTCCTGCGCATTGCGCGGGCGCTCGACCTGCCGCTCGTGGCAACCAACGACCTGCATTACGTCCACGCGGCCGACGCCGACACGCACGATGTGCTGCTGTGCATCGGCACGCGCACCACCATGGACGATCCGAAGCGCTTCCGCTTCGACGCGCGTGACTTCTACCTCAAGACTGCTGCCGAGATGCGCGACGTCTGGCGCGAGCTTCCAGAGGCATGCGACAACACCCTGCTGATCGCCGAAAGATGCGAGGTTGCCTTCAATGAGGGCGCCAACCTGCTGCCCCGCTTCCCGGTGCCCAAGGGCGAGAGCGAGGAATCGTGGCTCGTCGCCGAGGTCGAGCGTGGCCTCGCGCGTCGCTACCCGTCCGGCGTTTCTGATGCCGTGCGCAAGCAGGCGACCTATGAGCTCGGCGTCGTGACGCAGATGGGCTTCCCCGGCTACTTCCTGGTGGTCGCCGACCTGGTGCGCCATGCGAAGGACAACGGCATCCGCGTGGGCCCCGGCCGCGGATCCGCCGCGGGCGCGATGATCGCCTACGCGCTCGGGATCACCGATCTCGACCCGATCCGACACGGCCTGCTCTTCGAGCGCTTCCTCAACCCTGAGCGCATCTCCATGCCCGACATCGACATTGATTTCGACGAGCGTCGTCGCTCCGACATGATCCGCTACGCCACGGAGAAGTACGGCGAGGAGCGGGTCGCCCAGATTGTCACGTTCGGCTCCATCAAGGCCAAGGCCGCCGTCAAGGATGCTGCGCGAGTCCTGGGCTACCCCTACGCCTTGGGCGACCGCATTACCAAGGCCATGCCGCCATCGGTCATGGGCAAGGACATCTCCCTAGCCGGCGTCTTCGACAAGTCCAACTCTCGCTACGGCGAGGCCGTGGAGTTCCGCACTCTCTACGAAGCTGATCCCGACGTGGCCAAGGTCGTCGATACCGCGCGCGGCCTCGAGGGCCTGAAGC
>CAINGG010000191.1 GCA_903848435.1 uncultured Actinomycetes bacterium
CCCCGAGGGCCTGGATCTCGACGCGGTCGTGCCGTGGTTGCGCGAGCGCGGGTTGATCGGCGTTGGCGATGTCGAGGCGTCGCGACTGGCCGCTGCCGGGGGATCCTTCGGCGATCACGGGCGATGCGGCGAGCATCTCGTCGGACATGCCCCGCACGCTAGCGAGTGGCCCTAGCCTGACCGCATGGCCGTCGAGTTCCATGCGTCGCCGCGCGCCAGCCTCGGCGTCGAGGTCGAGCTGGCTCTCGTCGACGCGGAGACGGGTGCGCTGGTGTGCCTGGCGCCCGAGGTGCTCGAGGAGATCGCCGCGCCCTTCGAGAGCGGAGAGCACCCGAAGGTCAAGAAGGAGCTCTTCGAGTGCACGATCGAGGTCATCACGGGCGTGTGCCAGACGGTGGCGCAGGCCAAGGCCGACCTCGCGGAGTCGATGCGCGAGCTCGAGGCGATCGCCGCTCGCCGCGGTGCTGGCTTCATCGGTGCCGGCCTGCACCCCTTCACCCCGTGGCATGAGCTGAGTCGTTCCGAGGGCGAACGCTATGAACGGCTTGTCGACAGGATCGCGTGGCCGGCCCGACGGCTGACCACCCATGGCGTTCACGTGCACGTGGGCGTGCGCTCCGGCGACAAGGCCATCGCCACGGTCAACTCACTGGCCGGCTATCTGCCGGTCTTCCTCGCGCTGTCGGCCTCGAGCCCCTATTGGAACGGGCGTGACACAGGTCTTGCCTCCACCCGCACCAAGATCTTCGAGGCCATGCCGACCACCGGACTGCCGCCGCAGTTGCGGGACTGGGACGAGTTCAACGTCTTTCTCGACACGATGATCACGGCAGGCACCATCGAAACGGTGCGGGAGGTGTGGTGGGACATCCGGCCGCACCCCACCTACGGCACCGTCGAGCTGCGCATGTGCGATGCGATGCCGACCCTCTGGGAGACGGTGGCCATGGCGGCGCTCGCCCAGTGCCTCGTTCAGTCCTTCGACGAGATGATGGATCGCGGCGAGACGCCGCCGGTGCCGCGCGAGTGGATTCGCCGCGAAAACAAGTGGCGCGCGGCGCGGTGGGGAATCGATGCGGACATCGTGGTCGATGACTCCGGTCACACGCGTCCGATCCGCGACGTCACGCGCGACCTCGTGGTCGAGCTCGCTCCGGTGGCCGAGCGCCTCGGCTGCTCGACCGAGTTGGCTGACCTGCTCGTGATCGTCGACCGCGGGCCGAGCTACATCCGGCAGCGACGCCTCATCGATCAGGGTGCCGACCTGCCCGATGTCGTCGCGGCCATGCGCCAGGAGATGCTGCACGACCTCGGGATCGGAGAGCCGTCACGGTGAGCGAGGCCATCGACGCGCTCGTCGCCGGGCGCGAGCACGAGCTCGTCGCCTTCCGTCGGCGCCTGCACGCCAGGCCCGAGTTGTCCTATCGCGAGCACGCGACCACCGAGGCGCTTGTCGAGCGCCTGCAGGTGGCCGGACTCAGCCCACGCGTGCTCGAGATCGGTACTGGCGTCGTCTGCGACGTGCCCGGAAATGCGCCGGGTCCGCTCGTTGTGCTGCGCGCGGACATCGATGCGCTGGCCATGCCCGATGGCACCGACACCGACTACCGCTCGCGCGAGCCCGGGGTTGCGCATGCCTGCGGCCATGATGCCCACACGGCGGTCGTGCTGGGCGCTGGCCTGGTGCTGCGCGCGCTGACGGAAGTCGATCGCGTGCCCGGCACCGTGCGCTTGGTCTTCGAGCCGGCGGAGGAGGCCAATCCCGGTGGAGCGATCGCCGTCGTCGAGGAGGGCTGGATCACCGGTGCGGCGTACGTGCTCGGACTTCATTGCGACCCGAAGATCGACGTGGGCCAGGTGGGACTGCGCGTCGGCCGCCTCACCGCCGCGTCGGATGCCGTCGAGATCGTCCTGCGCGGTCCCGGTGGTCATACGGCGCGCCCGCACCTGACCGTCGACCTCATCGACGTCGCGGCCCGGCTCGTGCAGGCCTTCCCCGGCGATGTGGCGGAGCGCATCGGGTCGGACGACGACGTCGTCATCGTCTTCGGTGCCGTGCACGCCGGCGATGCCTCCAACGTCATCCCCGCGACCGCGACGCTGAGGTGCTCGGTGCGCTGTGCCGACAGGACGGCGTGGGAGCGTGCCGAGGCGGCGGTCCGCGAGTCCGTGCTGGCCATTCTCGAAGGCTCCGGTGCCGACTACGACATCCGCTACCTGCGCGGTGCACCCCCGGTCGTCAACGACGCTGCCGCGATCGACCTGCTCGACCGCGCGGCACGCGACGTGGTGGGTGATCGCGGCGTCGTGGAGGCACCGGAGTCGATGGGGGCCGACACCTTCGCGTGGTACGGCGACGTGGCGCCCTCGGCGTACGCGCGGCTGGGCACGCACTCCGGCGACCGGCCGCGGCGCGACCTGCACGCGTCGACCTTCGATATCGACGAGCGCGCCATCGGCATCGGGGCACGCCTGCTCGCCAACGCGGCCCTCCTCGCCCTCGACGCGGAGCACCCCCAGCGTTGAGTGGCGGGTTGTGCGGGCCTGACACGGCGTGTCGCACCGCATAACCCGCCACTCAACGGAGGAGGGGGCCGGGTCGCGGACTCGTGGCACACAGGGCAGTCTGGAGGCGTGAACCCCGTCGACTCGGCCACCCATGCGCTGGCCCGGGGCTTTCGACGGCTGGTGTCGGGCGATCCCGACGGGCAGCCCGAGTGGGTGGAGCAGCTCGAGCACGGCAGCGACATCGGCTACTTCGGCCCCGGTTCGGCGACCTGGGATGTGCACGGATCGCTGCCCACGCTGGTCGGCGGCATACGTGCGCTCCTCGTGCAGGCGCTCCATCCAGCGGCACTAGCCGGCGTGCAGGAGCACTCTCGCTATGAGAACGACGCGCTCGGTCGGCTGGCCGGCACGACCCAGTGGTTGACCGTCGTCACCTTCGGCGATCGTGCCCAGGCCGATCGGGAGTGCGCCCGGGTCCGCGGACTGCATCGCAAGGTCAAGGGCACCTATGACGATGACGGCGTCCAGGCGCCCTACTCCGCGATGGACCCCGACCTGCTGCGCTGGGTGCACGTCGCCTTCACCGACTCCTTCCTGGCCACGCATCGCGTGTGGGGTGGGCCGATCCGCGGTGGCGCCGACGAATACGTCCGTGAGTGGGCCACCGCGGGCGAGCTGGTGGGCGTGGTCGATCCGCCGCGCTCAGTGGCCGAACTCGAGGAGCAGCTTGCCGACTTCGACTCGGTGCTGCGCCGCACTCCCGCGAGTGACCGCACGGTCAGCTTCGTACGCAACGCCCCGCTCCCGTTGCCCGCACGCGGTCCCTACGCGGTGCTCTTCGCCGGTGCGGTCTCGACGCTGCCCGCGCACTACCGGTCGTTGCTGGGCTTGCCGCCCGTCCCATCGGTCCTTGCGCGACCGGCGGTCGGCGTGCTCCTCGGAGCGATGGGTGCCGTGCTCGGTCGGCAGTCGCCGTCGCAGCGCAATGCGCGCCGTCGTGCCGCGCGCATGGACGTCGCCTAGTCCAGGTCCCCGCCTCGGGATCGCAACTGTGCGGCAACGATGACCGCGAGGATCGCCAGCACGAGGGCGCTCATGAGTGCTGATGGCGCCGGAAACCGGATGAGGATGGCACCGAGGGCCGCACCCAGCAGGTATCCAACGGGCACGCACACCGCGATGTACGCCGCGCGCCGCCGCCCCCGTGACCACCAGTCGGCGACCTGCACGATGGCCGAGTTGATGACCACGCTTTGGATCGCAACGCCAACCACCCGCGTGACGACGACCCCCTGGACTCCTTGACTGATCGCCAGGATCGCTATGGCGGCGTAGGCGAGTTGGCCCTCGCCCACGATCAGCACGGTGAACGCGACGATGCCGATGCAGGCTGTCTCGACGATGAGCAGGATCACGCGCACCCGATGACGCGTCATGGTGCGGCGCAGCGCATTGCGCAGCGCGACGGCGGCGAAGACTCCGCCGATGAAGAAGACCAGTGACACCAGCGACGCAATGAGGGTGCTATCGAACCTGCCGGTGGTCAGGTCGACCATGATGATGACGAGGTTGCCGGTCTGGTTGGCGACGAACACGCCGAAGCGCTGGTAGGCGACGGTGTCGACCACGCCGCTCATGGCAGCCAGAAGCGTGACCACGGTCATCGCTGCGGGCAGCAACCGCGGGTCGATCTGGGGGTCGGGCAGCGGCCCGTCATTCGGGTCAGGGCCGGTCGTCATGACGCGAGGCTATGTGGCTGAGGGCTCGGTGTTGGCCTTGCGCTGCGCACTCGTCGCGACGCTTGCCCCGCTGACAAGGGCCTTGCGCCACGGGGGCACACCGTCGATCTCGATTTCCAGGGAGAACGACAGGAAGGTGCGGATCAGCACGATGATGCCGAGCACGATGACGTTGTCGAGTGTGGGTGCCACGGCCACCGTGCGGATGAGGTCGCCGGCCACGAGGATTTCCAGGCTCAGCAGCAGCACTCCGCCGAAGCCCTGGCGCATGAGCCGGTAGGCGGACTGCCCGCTGCGAGTGCGGATCCACTGCCGCAGCGACGACGCCGCGAAGAACAGGAGGCCGACGAGAAGCACCAGGGCAGCCAGCGCCTCGAACACCATGGCCACGAAGGTCATCGCCTGGGTGTAGGTCGCCTCGCTCATGCGGACTCCTCTGCCAGCAGACGCAGCTCGTCGACGGTGCCGGACACGAGATCCTGCGCATCGGGCACGAGGTCGGCGTCGACCGCGTAGCCGATCGTGATGGTATCGGCATACGAGAAGATCGTGGCGGTCATGGGCTGGTCTCCTGAGCAGGGCGCGAAGCCCACGACCTGGGATACCTCGGTGCCGGCGAAGGTCATCGTCGAGCGCGGACCCGGCACGTTGGTCAGCACGCCCACGGCCTTATTGGCGAAGAAGTCGGTGAGGGCGACACTGACCGGGCGCGGCGCTGCTGAGATGCCGCGCTGGATCCCGAAGGTCAGCACAGGCTCGTCGGAGTTCTTGATGCGGTTCATGCGCGATCGAGTCGCCTGCAGTCGCTCAATCGGATCGGCCGGCTCGAGGGGGAGCACGGCCATCACGAGGGCGAAGTAGTTGCCGAGATCCTCGGGCAGGTTGTCGGCGATGGGCACGAGGTTGACCGGCACCATCCAGGCGACCTCCGACACCGACGTGTCGCCGTTGGCGTGCAGGTAGCGACGCAGCCCGCCGCCCACAGCGGTCAGGAGCACGTCGTTGACACTCGCGCCGTGACGATGGCCGATGCGCTTGACCTCGGTGAGTGACAGCGGGGGAGACCACGCGACGCCCTTGCGCCTGCCGGGAGTGCCAGACCACACGGTCTGCACGCTGGAGCCGCGCAGGGCGAGCTTCGCTACTGATCCGGTCGTGTTGGCCAGTCGGTTGTCGATGCCCAGGGACTCGAAGGCATCGATCAGCCGGCCGGGATGTCGCATGAGTTGCAGCCCCAACTCGATGTCGTCGCGTACGGCGTGCATCCCATCGCGCAGCGCGCGAGATGTAGCGGTGGCGAAGGCGCGCGCCCCGTCGGCCATTGCCTCGGCGGTCGCCGACGCGATGCCTGCGGCCACTGCCAGGGGTCCGCCTGCTCTGCGCGCGCGGCCCACCATGGCCGAGACCTGGGGATCCTCGGTGTCGCACAGGCTCAGCATGACCTGCGTCAGGCGCACGCCATCGGCGATGGCGTGGTGGAAGCGCGCGACTATGGCCGAGCCTTCGGTGCCGTCCTCCAGGACCACCCGCTCGACCAGGGTCACCTCCCACAGTGGCCGGTCGCGGTCGATCGGGCTCGAGCGCCGCTCGGCGACGTAGGCCTCGAGCTCCTTGACGCCGGCGGGCGATGGCAATTCGACACGGCGCAGGTGACGGGTGATGTCGAAGTGCGGGTCGGTCTGCCAGGACCACGCGGCGTCGATGAGGGCGGATGTCGGCAGTGTGCTCGACCGGGCCGATTGGACGGCACGACAGGCGAAGACCGGAAAGCGCTGCACGACGCGCTCTTGGATCACGTCGACAAGGTCATCCCAGGCCGGACGTCCGCGCATGAGCATGACGCCGTCGATCACCATGAGGTTGTTGGGGCGGTCCATGGTGAGCCACAGCGCATCCTGCGCGCTCATGGAGCGGGATTCCGCCATGGCTTCCTCCGACGTCTTCGGCAGTCGATCGCTGCCGGGTGGCGGGGGCCCACGCTACGCCCGATGACAGGATGTCGCGCGTGAGCGAGCCTGCCTGGGTGCCGGACCCGGCACGACCCACGCGCATGGCGACGTTCGCCCAATCGGCGGGCGAGCGGGTCGGACGCGACCTGTCGAGCGCGCAGGCCCTCCACGACTGGTCGATCGAGGACGTCGATGGCTTCTGGTCGGCGGTGTGGGACCTGCTCGGCATCGAGGGTGAGCGGGCGGCGACCGCGGCCGAGCCCGCGACCTTGCCCGACGCCCGATTCTTCCCCGGCGCTCGACTCAACCTGGCCGAGAACTACCTCAAGCATGTGCCCGGTCGCGATGACGCGGGTCTGCCCATCGTCGTGCAGACGGCGGAGGTGGGCGACGGCGTCAGCGTGGTGGCCAGCGTCGATCGCGACGAACTCGTGCAGCGGGTCGCGGAGACCGCGGCCCTGCTCCGCTCGCGCGGGGTGGCACCGGGTGACCGTGTCGTGCTCGTCCTTCCCGTGGGCATCGACGCACTCGTCGTGACGCTCGCGGCACTGGCGGTCGGTGCGACCGTGGCGAGTGCGTCACCGGAGTTCGGCGTACCCGCCATCGTCGATCGCTTCGGGCAGCTCGACCCGGTCGTCATCGTCGCGACCACGTCCTATCGATGGAACGGCAAGCGCCATGACCGCCGCGACCACCTTGTGGAGCTCGTGCGCGAGCTGCCGTCGGTGACCACCGTGCTTGTCGTGCCCGGCGCCGACGACCCGACCAGCCCTGTCGACCCCGATGTCGTCGATCTGCCGCGGCTCGCCGCTCGCTTCGTCGCCGGATCCAGTCGCCTGATCCAGGTCGACCTGCTGCCCGAGGCGCAGCGGCGCCACGCCGGTGCCGAACCGCAGTACCTCCGCCTGCCGTTCGACCACCCGGCCTATGTGCTCTTCTCGTCGGGGACGACGGGCAAGCCGAAGTGCCTCGTGCATCGCGCCGGTGGCTTGCTCGTCAAGCACCTCGTCGAGATCGCGCTGCACGCCGATGCCGGCCCCGGGGATCGGCTGATGTTCTTCACCACGACCGGCTGGATGATGTGGAACTGGGAGGTCTCCGCGCTCGCGACGGGGGCAACCCTGGTGTTGCACGACGGGGCGCCCACGTATCCGACGGCTGATGCGCTCTTTGACGTTGCCGAGATTGCCGAACTCACACACCTGGGATTGGGCGCGCGACTTGTCGACGCGATGCGCACGGAAGGCTCGCATCCTGGCCAGGCGCGAGACCTGTCGCGCCTGCGCATGGTGCTGGTCACGGGCTCGCCGCTGAGCGAGGCGTCGGCGCGCTGGCTCGTCGATGAGCTCGGTCCGGCCGTCATGCCCAATCCCATCTCCGGGGGCACCGACCTCGTGGGCTGCTTCCTGGCCGGGTCGCCGATGCGCCCCTTCTTTGCCGGCGAGCTGCCCGGACCGGGACTGGCCATGGACGTTGATGTGTATGCCGACGATGGCGCGCCGACAACGGACGCCACTCCGGGCGAGCTCGTGTGCCGCAACTCTTTCCCCACCGTTCCGCTGCGCATTTGGGGGGATGACGAGGGTTCGCGGCTGCGTGCCACCTACTTCGAGCGCTTTCCCGGCGTCTGGACGCACGGAGACCTCACGTCCAAGATGCCGACGGGGGGCTTTGTCATCCACGGTCGCTCGGACGCCACCTTGAATGTCGCCGGTGTGCGTATCGGCACAGGCGAGGTCTACTCAGCACTGGAGCACGTGCCAGAGGTCGTCGACGCTCTCGCTTTCGCCCAGGCGTGGGAGGACGACACCCGCATGGTGCTGCTCGTCGTGACCGCACCGTCCGCAAGCCTCGACGACGGCCTGCGCGAGCGCATCCGCACGACCCTGCGCGAGCGCGGCTCACCCCGTCACGTGCCCGCTGTCATCGTCGAGGTCGAGGAACTTCCGCGCACGCTCACGGGCAAGCTTGCCGAGATTGCCGTGGCCGACACCGTCAACGGCCGCCCGGTGCGCAACCGCGATGCCCTGGCCAATCCCCAGGCCCTCGACGCGATCGCCGCCGCACTGGCCTGATCCGAGCCTCAAGGCTCTGCCGCCCCCGCTCGGGCCGGACCGGCGTTCA
>CAINGG010000192.1 GCA_903848435.1 uncultured Actinomycetes bacterium
AGCTATGGACTGTCGCTCGGCTTCGTGCGGTCGGAGGGGATCTTGATCGCACTCATCGCGCCCGTGATGATCGTGCTCGTCTGGCTCGTGTCCGCGGATACTCGATTCCAGACGGTGTATCCCTTCTACGACTACGAGTCCGGCGGCGACAACGCAATCGTCAAGCTTCTTGTCTTCGAGGCGGCCTACGGCGCGACCTTCGTGGCGCTGGAGTTCTTCTTCCGCGGATTCCTGGTCTTCGCGGGAGTCCCGGTCCTGGGGATCCACGCCGTGCCGGCCATGGCCTTCGCCTACTGCCTGCTCCACCTGGGCAAGCCCATGCCCGAGTGCGCCTCCAGCCTGATCGGCGGCCTGATCCTGGGATACGTCGCGTTGCGCGTGCGCTCGATCGCGGCGGGCGTGGTCGCGCACCTGACCATCGCCTGGGGCATGGACGCCTTCGTCATCTCGCGCGCCTAGGAGGCCCGCCTAGCTGCCCGCGGCCTCGACCAGAGCGTCGGCGAAGCGGCCGGACCGACCGAGGTAGCCCGACAGCATTCCCGCATCGCCGCCGAGCGCGTGCACCAAGCCGATGATGACGCCCGCGTCGTGCGCGCGACGCCGGCTCCCGGACTTGCCGGCCGTATCGCGCACCTGACCCGAACCTCGCGCACGCGCCCAGGCGCGCGCGACCGATCCATCCGGGCTCGTCGACCAGCCCGGCATCAGGAGTGGCACCAACGGAATCGTCTCGCGCGCCTGCAGCACACGCTGGACATCGGACCCCTCGCGCCACGCGCCGACCCGCGGCTCCCACGATGAGGCAGTCACGGGGAGTGCTTCGAGCACGAGCACGTCGCGATCTCCGTGCGCAAGCAGCACGAGCAGTCGGCCGTCGTCAGACTCGAGCGCATCGACGGGTCGGTAGTGCCCGAGGAGCGCGGCGACGGGCTCGGCCACCGTCTCGCGGTACTGCGCGAACTCGCGCGCCAGGTCGGTCAGCTGCACTCGCCCCGCGACGGGCCGCTGCCAGCGTGCGGCGACCCGGTCGGGGCGTAGCTCGGGACGAGCCCCTTTGCCCACGAGACGGCGCGCCGCCGACGCATAGCCATCGCCGTCGTATCCGCGGCCCAGTCGCGAGGCGATGGTGAGCGCGCGGCCCCGGGCGGCATGGAGGGACTCGCGAGCCACCGCGGCCACGCCCTCCTGATAGCCCTCGGCCAGCGCTCGCACGCTGCGCTCCCCCAAGCCCTCGGCGACGCGGCGCAGCTCCCACTCCCACGGACCCGGGAGCGCGTCGTCGACATCGAGGACATCGAGCACGACGGAGCCTGCGTCGGACTCGACCGCGCTGACACCGGTGATATCGCGCAGTCCGACCAGCGGAACGACGATGCCGGTCGGACTGCCGGTAAGCGCCTCGTGGAATGACACGGTGTCGCGGAGGGTACGGCCGGCAAGCACCTGCTCGTCTGCGGAGCGCGCGGGATCGAGTTGCGCCGGATCGGCGTAGGTGCGCCAGGGAGTCATGCGGCGACCACGCGGCGGTCGAGACCAAAGTTGAT
>CAINGG010000193.1 GCA_903848435.1 uncultured Actinomycetes bacterium
CCACATTCGTCGGGACCGGCGAGGGCCTCACCCCCGTCGTTCTCGCCGCACTGGATCCGCCCGAGGACCCGCCGATCATCTTCTACCGAGGCGCTGCCGCCCCCGACACGCAACTGACCACCCACGACGTGCCCGCGGTGGTCATCCGCGAGTGCCCGGTGCTGTGGATCAGTTTCGGTGCCCTCGCGCAAGGCAGCACGGCCGACACCTGCCAGGACTGGCTTGACCTGCGTGAGCGTCGCGCGGAGGTCGTCCTCGACCTCGACTTCCGTCCCAGCATGTGGCCCGACCTTGATGCCGCACACGCGGTGGCCCTCGCCGCCGTACGTCGATCCACGGTGGTCGTCGGCAATCGCACCGAGTGCGAGGTGGCGGTGGGCGAGACCGATCCCGATCGCGCTGCTGATGCTCTCCTGGCCGAGGGTGTGCGATTGGCGATCGTGAAGAAGGGCGGCGAAGGCGTCTTGCTCGCCACACCTGATGACCGCTGGACGGTGCCGCCGGTGCCCATCAATGTCCTGTGCGGACTCGGCGCGGGCGATGCCTTCGGTGGTGCGCTGATCCACGGGCTGCTCTCGGGGTGGACGGTGCCCGAGATCGGCATGTTCGCCAACGCCGCCGGTGCGTACGTCGCCACGCAGCTCACGTGCGGCGACGCGATGCCCACCATCGAGCAGGTGGAAGGACTGATGGAGGGGAACCGCTGATGCGACGAGTCGTGGCCCGCACCACACGGATTGCACCGTGCGAGGGGAGTAGCTGATGCTCGATCGATCGACATACGCCGCACTGGGTGAAGCTCGGATCTTCGAGCCGGCATCGCTGCAGAAGGCACTGCGCCAGCGCAAGCGCCGCACACTCGCGGGAGAAGACGGCAATCTCATGATCCTCGCGGCCGACCACACCGCGCGCGGCATGCTCGCCGTGGGCAACGATCCGCTCGCGGTCGCCGACCGCTACACGCTGCTCGACAACCTGCTACGCGGCCTGTCCATTCCCGGCGTCGATGGCGTCATGGCCAGTGCCGACATCCTCGAGGAGCTCGCCTGGCTGGGGGCGCTTGAGGGCAAGGTGGCCGTCGGCACGATCAATCGCGGTGGCCTCAAGGGTGCGCTGTGGGAGCTGGATGACCGCATCACGGCGTACGACCCAGACCACATCGCTTCCGCAGGGTTGGATGCGGGCAAGCTACTGCTGCGCATCGAGTTCACCGATCCTGGCGTGGCTCGCACGATCGAGATGTGCGGCGCCGTCACCACGAAGCTCGCCGACCAGGGCATCGCGTGCATGATCGAGCCGCTGCCCTACCTGAAGGATGAGGCCGGTCGCGCCTACCTCGACACCCGCGACGAGGAGCTCATTCGCGCTGTCGCTATCGCGTCGGGCCTGGGCTCCAGCAGCGCCTACACCTGGCTGAAGATCCCGGCGACGCCGCGCATCGCCGAGGTGGCCGCCGCGACGACGATGCCGATCCTGCTGCTGGGCGGCGATCCGGGTGAGGGGCTGCCCGAGGTGGTAGCCGGGTGGGAGTTAGCGATGCGCGAGCCCAACGTGCGCGGGCTCATCCCCGGACGCGCCCTGCTCTACCCCCACGACGGCGACATCGAGGGCATCGTCGCGACAGCCGCACGCATCGTCCACGGTGATACGCCGTGACCACGGCGCTACGTCACGCGATCGAGAGGATCTCCCCATGAGTTCCGGCTGGTACAAGCCGCACGGGTCACTGGCGAACGCCAA
>CAINGG010000194.1 GCA_903848435.1 uncultured Actinomycetes bacterium
TCGAAGACACCGACGCCGAGCGCGACTCCGAGGACTCCTACCTCGCGCTGCTCGACTCGCTGCGCTGGCTCGGCCTCGACTGGGATGAGGGCCCCGAGGTGGGCGGCCCCTACGCGCCCTACCGCCAGTCCGAGCGCCTCGACATCTATGCCGACGTCGTACGCCAGCTTCTCGATGCGGGACTCGCCTACCCCTGCTACTGCACGCCGGCCGAGTTGGAGGAGCGCCGCGAGCAGGCACGCAAGGAAGGCCGCACACCCGGCTACGACGGCCACTGCCGCGACCTGACCGCCGATCGGCGCGCGGCCCTGGCGGCCGAGGGCCGGGAGGCGGCGATTCGCCTCCGTATGCCGGACCAGGACTGGACCTGGGACGACCTGGTGCGCGGTGAGGTCACCTTCGGGCGCGAGCACGTGCCCGACTACGTCATCGTGCGTGCCAACGGAGACCCGCTCTACACCCTGGTCAACCCGGTCGACGATGCGCTCATGCGCATCACGCACGTGCTGCGCGGAGAGGACCTGCTGTCCTCCACCCCGCGCCAGCTCGCCATGTATCAGGCACTCGCAGCCATCGGTGTCGGCGACGGCACCACGCCGCGCTTCGGGCACCTGCCCTACGTGATGGGCGAGGGCAATAAGAAGCTGTCCAAGCGCGATCCGGAGTCCTCGCTGCTGATGTACCGCGAGCAGGGCTACCTGCCGGAGGCGCTGCTCAACTACCTCGCCCTACTCGGCTGGTCGATGGGGGAGGACCGCGAGTTCTTCTCCCTGCCCGAGATGGCCGAGGCCTTCGACGTCTCGCGCGTTAGCCCCAACCCGGCGCGCTTCGACCTGAAGAAGTGCACGGCGATCAACGGCGATTGGATCCGATCACTCGCCCCCGAGGAGATCGGCCGGCGCATCGTGCCCTTCCTGCAGCGCGACGGGCTCGTGGAGGATCCCATCTCGGGCGAGGAGTGGGGCGTCCTCATGCAGGCCGTGCCCCTGGTGCAGGAGCGCATGGAGACCCTGGGTCAGGCCGAGGGCATGCTCGGCTTCCTCTTCGTGTCGGAGTCGGCGTTCGCCATCGACCCCGACCAGGACATCACCGACGAGCAATCGCAACAGGTCATCGCCGCCTCCCTGGAGGCGTTGAACGCCGTCGACACGTGGGATGCACCCACTCTCGAGGCGGCCCTGCGCGCGGCGCTCATCGACGGGCTCGGCCTGAAGCCGAAGGTGGCGTTCGGTGCCGTGCGCATCGCCGTCACGGGGCGCCGAGTCTCCCCGCCGCTCTTCGAGAGCCTGGAGATCCTCGGTCGCGAGCGGACCCTCGGGCGCTTGACCGCGGCCCGGACGACGTAGGGCGCCTGGCTATACTCCTCAGGCCGATCGGCGAAGCCCGTGAGGTCCCATGGGGTATGGGGTAATTGGCAGCCCAACTGATTCTGGTTCAGTTAGTCTAGGTTCGAGTCCTGGTACCCCAGCGAGTGCACGTGCTCTCTCACGTGCGCATGGCCCCGTTGTGTAGTGGCCTAGCACGCCGCCCTCTCAAGGCGGTAGCGCGGGTTCGAATCCCGTCGGGGCTACGCGGCGAGGTGCGGATCGACAGGTCCTCACCCTCGCGAGAAGGCCCGGTCCCTCCCGGATCGGGCCTTCTTCCGTGTCTGCCCTACCCTTTTGGCACCCCCCGAAGGAGTGCACATGGGCAAGACGCTGGCCGAGAAGGTCTGGGAAGCGCACGTCGTGCGCCGTGCCGAGGGCGAGCCTGACCTGCTCTACATCGACCTGCATCTCGTGCACGAGGTCACCAGCCCCCAGGCCTTCGATGGTCTTCGGTCGACCGGACGCCCCGTGCGCCGCCCCGATCTCACCCTGGCCACCGAGGACCACAACGTCCCCACGATCGACATCGACAAGCCGATCGCCGATCCCATCTCGCGTGCCCAGGTGGAGGCGCTGCGCAAGAACTGCGCCGAGTTCGACATCCCGCTCTTCCCCCTCGGCAGCGCCGACCAGGGCATCGTGCACGTCGTGGGCCCCCAGCTGGGCCTCACCCAGCCGGGCATGACCGTTGTCTGCGGCGACTCGCACACCTCCACTCACGGTGCGTTCGGCGCGCTGGCCTTCGGCATCGGCACCAGCGAGGTCGAGCACGTGCTGGCCACCCAGACGCTGCCCTTGAAGCCCTTCAAGACGATGGCGGTCACCGTCAACGGACCGCTCCCTGACGGCGTGACCGCCAAGGACCTCATCCTCGCCGTCATTGCCCAGATCGGCACCGGCGGCGGGCAGGGCTATGTCATCGAGTACCGCGGCGAAGGCGTGCGCGGGCTGTCGATGGAAGGCCGCATGACGCTGTGCAACATGTCGATCGAGGCCGGCGCTCGCGCGGGCATGGTGGCTCCTGATCAGACCACGTTCGACTACATCGAAGGTCGCGAGCATGCGCCACAGGGCGCCGACTGGGACACCGCGGTCGCGTACTGGCAGACGCTGGTCACCGATGCCGACGCCACCTTCGACAAGGAGGTCGTGATCGAGGCCGCCGCGCTCAGCCCCTTCGTGACCTGGGGTACCAACCCTGGCCAGGGCATCCCGCTCTCGGCCGCGGTGCCCTCGCCAGCGGACGCCTCTGATGACGTGGAGCGCGCGGCCATCGAGCGTGCCCTCGAATACATGGCGCTCACACCCGGCACTCCCATGAAGGAGATCCCCGTCGACACGGTTTTCGTCGGCTCGTGCACCAATGGCCGCATCGAGGACCTGCGTGCTGCTGCCGCCGTGATCCAAGGACGCAAGGTCGCCGACGGCGTACGCATGCTGGTCGTGCCCGGATCCGTCAAGGTGCGCCTGCAGGCGATGTCGGAGGGACTCGACCAGGTGTTCCGCGACGCCGGGGCCGAATGGCGCGAGGCTGGCTGCTCGATGTGCCTGGCGATGAACCCCGACAAGCTCACTCCTGGCGAGCGGAGCGCATCGACGTCCAATCGCAACTTCGAAGGACGACAGGGTCCCGGTGGTCGCACCCACCTGGTCTCCCCGCAGGTGGCCGCGGCCACGGCGGTCACCGGTCGCTTCGCCTCACCCGCCGACCTGGCCTGACGAAGGAGATTGACGTGGAGGCCTTCACCGTTCACACCGGCACCGCGGCACCGCTGCGCCGCAGCAACGTCGACACCGACCAGATCATCCCCGCGGAGTACCTCAAGCGCATCACTCGGCATGGCTTCGAAGACGGACTGTTCAGCGCGTGGCGCAAGGACGGCGATTTCGTGCTCAATAGGCCTGAGTACGCCGGTGTCACGATCCTGGTGGCCGGACCCGACTTCGGCACCGGTTCCTCGCGCGAGCATGCCGTGTGGGCCCTGCAGGATTACGGGTTCCAGGTCGTCATCTCGTCGCGCTTCGCCGACATCTTCCGGGGCAACTCGGGCAAGGCCGGCCTTCTCACGGCCCTGGTCGACCAGGATGTCGTCGAGAGCCTGTGGGCACTGACCGAGGCCGACCCGGCCACGCCGGTGACGGTGGACCTCGAGGCCCAGACAATCTCCGCGGGCGATCTGGTGGCGACGTTCGACGTCGATCCCTACGTGCGCTGGCGCCTGCTGGAGGGGCTGGACGACATCGGCATCACGCTGCAGAACGAGTCCGAGATCACGCGCTTCGAGTCGGCCCGCCCGGCGTTCACTCCGACCACGCGCTGACCGGAGGGTGACCGCAATGTCGCGGTCGCGTGTCGGCCCGCGGCCCAGGATTGTCGCGTCCGTCACCCTCGCGCGACCGGCGTGCGCAACTCCCACACGGCGTACTAGGGTGGGAATGTTGCCGGCCAGGGGGTCGGCCTTGGATCCCTCCGGAGGGGAACTCAGTGAACAAGCAAGAGCTTATTGAAAGCGTCAGCACCCAGCTCGGGCACAGCAAGCGTGACGTCACCAACGTCATCGAGGCTGCGCTCGACGAGTTGAAGCGCGCCGTGGCGCGTGGCGAGAAGGTGGCGCTGGCCGGTTTCGGTGTCTTCCATGGCCAAAAGCGCGCTGCGCGCACGGGCCGCAATCCCCAGACGGGCGAGGCCGTGAAGATCAAGGCCACCACGCTGCCGAAGTTCCGCCCGGGTGCGGAGTTCAAGGCCGTCGTGTCGGGCTCCAAGAAGCCTGCTGCGCCGAAGAAGGCCGCTGCGAAGAAGGCTGCGCCGAAGAAGGCCGCTGCCAAGAAGGCCGCGCCGAAGAAGGCCGCCAAGAAGGCTCCGGCCAAGAAGGCTGCGAAGCGCAAGTAGTCCCCTGCACTGACTCAGCGAAGGGACCGGGCGATGCCCGGTCCCTTCGCCGTTTTACGTCAGTCGACCGGCCAGGTGACGGCGACGATGGTGTCGCCGTCGAGCCTCAGGCGCACGCGCTGTCCGGTGCGCAGGGACCGGAACCCCTCGAGGACCGCCGATGGACTCACGGTGACGACCGTGCCGTCGTCCAGGACGACTTCACGGCGCTCATCCCACGTCCGCACCGTGGCCGGCTGCTCGCGCAAGGTCATGCCAGGGCCTGCGTGGTCGCGGGCCCGATCCCGAGGCGGCGAGCGTCCCAGAGTGCGACTTCGCTGTCGACATCGCGACGCAGGCGAGGCAGCGATGAGTCCTCGATCTCGACGGCACCGCTCGCGGCATGCGCAGCGCGCGATCGTTCGCCGAAGTGCGGATCGAGTCCGCGGGGATCCTGGGAGGCGAGCATGGTGGTGCCGATCCCTTCGCTGTCGCACACGAAGGAGCGCTGGTGCTCGCGAGCCAGTCGCAGGGCACGGGCGAGTTCGTCGGGCGTCAGTGCCGGCAGGTCCGACATGAGCGCGACCGCACCGGCCCCGGTCGGCACCGTCGACGCGGCGGCCAGTAGTGCGCCGTTGAGGCCGGCACCCGGGTCGTCGACTCTGTGCAGAGGGGCTCCCGTCAGCGACTGATGCGCCAGCTCGTCGGCGACGACGATGATGCCGCTGACCTCGCCGCAGGCCGCGACCGCAGCGAGGGTGTCCTGCGCGAAGGCGAGGGCGATGGCTGCACGCGTGGCGGCCGGAAGAGTGGACAGTCGGGTCTTGGCTCCCGTGCCCGAGCGCACCGGCACGATGACCCACCACGGCAGCATGCGGACATCCCATCACGGCGTAGCGGGTGACCGTGCCCCGCCTGACATGGCGCCGAAGGTTTGGCAGGATCAAAGCCTCAGGGAGCATCACGGGAGCGGATGTGGCAGGGGCACGAGGCAAGACGCGGCTGGGCTTTCCCTTCTGGTTTGCGGCAAGCATCCTCCGCCCGCTCATGATGATCTTCACGAAGCGCGACTGGAGTGGCACCGACAACCTGCATGTCGACAGTGGCATCGTCCTGGCGGCCAACCACCTGTCGTGGGTCGACCCGATCGTCATCTCGCATGTCACCTGGGACAACGGCCGCCCTCCCCGCTTCTTGGCCAAGGACGCGCTCTTCAAGGTCCCCGTCGTCGGCGCGATCATGCGCAGCACGGAGCAGATCCCGGTGGTCCGCGGCACCCGTGATGCCGCCACAGCTGTGGAGGCGGCGGTGTCCGCGGCCCAGCGGGGAGAGTGCGTGGTCGTCTACCCCGAGGGCACGATCACCAAGGACCCCGACCTGTGGCCCATGGCCGCCAAGACCGGGGCCGCGCACATCGCGCTCAGTGCCCGCGTGCCCCTCATCCCCATGGCTCACTGGGGGGCCCAGCGAGTCATGGGTCCCTATCGGAAGGAGCTCAAACTCCTGCCGCGCAAGACGATGCATGTCATCGTGGGACCGCCGATAGCGCTCGACGACCTGTACGACGCCCCGCTCGACGCCGAGACGCTGCGCGTGGCAACGGAGCGCCTCATGGCGGCGATCCACGAACTTCTCCAGCAGATCAGGAAGGAGCACCCGTGAGCCGGACCGCGGTGATGGGTAGTGGGTCGTGGGGGACCGCCTTCGCCATGGTCTTGGCTGATGCGGGGGGCGACGTGATCGTGTGGTCGCGAGATGAGCAGACCGCGCGGGAGATCAACGACCAGCACACCAACGAGCGTTACCACCCCGGCATCGCGCTGCCTCCCGGTATTCGCGCGACGGCGGACGCTGCTGAGGCACTCGACGGCGCCGACCTCGTGGTGCTCGCCATCCCCGCTCAGTCGCTGCGCGACAACCTCGCCGAGTGGCGTCCCATGCTGGCCGACGGCAGCGTGCTCGTCAGCCTCATGAAGGGCATCGAGATCGGCACGTCGCTGCGCATGAGCCAGGTGATCGAGGATGTCGCTCAGGTGCCGCAGTCGCGCGTGGCCGTGGTGTCCGGCCCCAACCTCGCGCGAGAGATCGCCCTACGCCAGCCCGCTGCCACCACGGTCGCCTGCTCTGACGAGGCCAGCGCCCAGCGCCTGCAGGATGCCTGCACCACCGACTACTTCCGCCCCTATTGGACGACCGATGTGGTCGGTGCCGAGATCGGCGGATCCGTGAAGAACGTGATCGCCCTGGCCAACGGCATGGCCGCCGGCCTCGGCTTCGGCGAGAACTCCCAGGCCTCCCTCATCACGCGGGGCCTGGCTGAGATGGCGCGCCTCGGCATGGCGCTGGGCGCCGATCCGCTCACCTTCCAGGGGCTGGCCGGAGTGGGGGATCTCATCGCCACCTGCCAGTCGCCCCTCTCGCGCAACCGCACGTTCGGCGTCAACCTCGGCTCGGGCCTGACGGTCGAGGAGACCATCGCCGCCACCCAGCAGACCTGCGAGGGCGTCAAGAGCTGCCAGTCCATCCTCGACCTCGCGCGGCGCAACGACGTCGAGATGCCCATTACCGAGCAGGTCGTGCAGGTCGTGCATCACGGAATGTCGCCCAAGAGGCTGCTCAGCAACTTCATGGCGCGAGCGCCGAAGGCCGAGGCGACGCTGACCTAGCCGCGCAGTGCGCGGTCGAGGTCGGCCCACAGGTCAGCCGGATCCTCGATGCCGACCGACAGGCGCAGCAGCGACTCCGGCACGAGCGGGTTCTCCATCGCCCAGCGCCGTCGGCGTTCGAGCAGCGACTCGACGCCGCCCAGGCTGGTGGCGTGCACCCACAGGCGCGTGCGCTCGGCCACGGCCTGCGCCGCATCCGCGCCGCCGCGTACCTCGATCGAGATCATGCTGCCGGGGCCGGTCATCTGCGCCTGCGCGCGGTCGTGTCCAGGGTCATCGGCGAGGCCCGGGTAGCGCACGCGCTCGATCTGCGGATGCCCGACCAGCTTGGTGGCGATCTCCTGGGCGGAGGCCTGGGATCGGGCATGGCGCAGGGCGAGGGTGCGCAGCCCGCGCAGGACGAGGTAGCACTCGAGCGCGCCGGGAGGAGCGCCCAGGATCGTGCGGCGCAGGCGCAGCGCCTCGAGGCGGCCGTCGTCGGCGGTGACGACCACGCCGAGCAGGCAGTCGGAGTGACCGCCGATTGCCTTGGTCGCGCTGTGCAGAACGACGTCGGCGCCCAGGTCAAGGGGTCGCTGGCCGATGGGAGTGGCGAAGGTGTTGTCACACACCACGACCGCGCCCTGGGCATGCGCGGCGGTCGCGATGGCGCGAACGTCAGCGATCTCCAGCATCGGATTCGTCGGGGTTTCGATCCAGACCGCGTCGGCGCCCGTCAAGGCCTCGACCACCGACTCGGTATCGGCGATGTCCACGCTCCGCAGCCGGATGCGCCCGATGGAATCGAGTTCGCGCAGGCGCACGGCGACGCCGGTGTAGGTGAAGCGCGCGGCTACGACGATGGCACCCGCCGGAAGAA
>CAINGG010000195.1 GCA_903848435.1 uncultured Actinomycetes bacterium
AGTAGATGCCGAACTCGTGCTGCAGGATCACCACCTGGTACTCGCTAAGGACCTGCGCCGTCGCGGGCAGGTCGTGTTGGTCGTCATGCACGTGCCGGACGCCATCGCCACCCGCGGAGCCCAGCGCGACGATGTCGACGTCCGCACCCGCTGTGACCATGGCATCGCTCAGAGATCGGGCGAAGGTGGCGATACCGCAGCGCGTGGGCGGATACGTGCTGACCATGGCGATCCTCGGCAGCATGCGCGGACTCCTCTCGGGTAGGCGGCATGGGTCGAGCCGCGGTGAGTCCTCATCGTGATTGCCGGGCACGGTCTCGGAGAGCCGCGATCCATCCGGTCAGCGGTCATTGACCGATTGACCGGAGCCTGGTCGTCCCTGTCTCGCGCCGCCTCACTGCCGGTGGCACTCTGGTGGAGACAAGGGAGGCGAAGGCATGCGGGTTTCACGACTGCTGTGGACGACGGGGTTTCTTGCTGCCGCGGCCGCGGCGCCCCTGGCCTTCGTGGTCGCGCAAGTGCAGCGGCGTGCGGTCGGCGATGTCGACGACTACCTGGCAGGGCCCCCGTCGTCACGGCCCCCCGTGGTCTGCCTCGGCGCCAGCATCATCCGCGGTCGTGCATCGGTCGACTTCGTGCAGATGCTCCGTGAGCGCTTCCCTGACCGCACGTTCGTGAATGCGGGCGTCAACGGCAACACCGTCTGGGAGGTGCTTCAGCGTGTCGATGATGTGCTGGCATGCGAGCCATCCGAGGTCGTGATCCTGGTCGGCACCAACGATGTCCTGGCCACGCTGGCCCCGGATGGGGGAGAGCGGGTACGCGACGGCAAGCACCTGCCGGTGGTGTCTTCGGTCCACGACTACCGCACCAACCTTGACGCCGTTGTGGCGCGCCTGCAGGCTGCCGGTTGTCGTGTTGCGCTTGCGTCGCTTCCGCCGCTCGGGCAGGACCTCGAAGCACCAGCCAATGTGCGGATTCGCGCGTTCAATGACGTGATCGCAGAGGTGGCCGTCGTGCGCGGGGCGACCTACCTGCCTGTCTACGAGCAGATGGCCCACGAGCTCATCACGGCGGACGCGGCGCATGGCCCGCAGTGGACCGGATCGTGGCGCCCGGGCGTCGAGTCGCTCTCGCGACACTTCTTGCTGGGCCAAAGTTACGACGAGATCGCGCACCGACGGGGGCGACTCCTGTCGCCCGATGACGTTCATCTCGACACGCATGGGGCGAGAATCGTCGCCGATGCCGCTGAAGCCTTCGTCCGCGATTCTCAGCGCAGCACGGCGTAGGCAGCTGCGCCTACGCCGATAGAAATCGCCGGTGACTCCTCGGGGAGAAGCCACGTGACGATGCGCTTCATGTGCCGCTGTGCGACGGAGACGCAGCCCTGCGTGGGCCGGCCTTCGCTGACGTGCAGGAAAAAGGCCGAGCCGTCGCCCCTGACGACAGGCAACCGGTTGTAGTCGATGACGACGGCGTACCCATAGGCGGCCACTGCACCCAGCTGCTCGGAGCGGGACTGGTCGAAGCCACACCGATCGCCGGGGGAGCAGCGCTGGTAGGTGTTGTACTTGCCGCTGCGAACGTCAGACACCCACCAGTCCGAGAGTCCCACGCGGCGGTAGGGCAGGTGAGCCCCCGGGTCGCGGTACCTGCCGAAGGCTTCGCTCAGGGAGAAGGTGCCCGCCGGGGTACGAGAGACGCGCTCAGAAGCTCTGCCCACGCCGTCCTCGCCGACGTAGGCGGTCATCGGCCCGAGGACCCGCGCGTACTCTCCAGCGGCGCTATCCCACTGCCACGCTTCGAGGACTCCACTCGTCGACGACGCGGTGGCCACGCGCACGGTGATGACCTGGCTGTGCACAGGCTCGCGCGGCTCCGCGTGCGCGGGAACGGCGACGGCCAACGACGCGACCACTGCGCCGGTGGCAGCAAGCACGCGGGTAAGCACGCCACCAGAGTAGGTCGTCCCTCCGGCTGTTTCCCCTCCGCGAGTGTGCAGCCGTGCCAGGGATCCCCTCAGGACCCCGCGTCACGGCTGCACACTCGCGAGTGGGTCAGGCGTTGACGTCGAGGGCGATGGGTGAGTCGATGCGCTCGCGCCCCTCATGGGTGATGAGGTACGCCGACTGCTCGCCCATGACCGACCACTCCCAGGGGATGCCGGTGCTGCCCGGGTCCTGGGCGACGAGTGCGGTCTCCTCGTCGATGCCCAGCACGGTTGCGCCCTCGGTGACGAGCGGGCGAAGAGCCATGTCGGGCATCCATCGGGTGTAGCGGTCGAAGTGCGGCAGCACGCGTGCTTGCGGCACGATGCCGAGCCCGTCGGCGCCGCCGGATCGTGGATGCCGGAAGTTGGGGACGTAACCACCCATGGCCATGGCGCCGGCGCTGCATCCGCCGAGACCGGCACCCCCTCGCCAGGTACGCACGATGGCTTCCCAGACGACCGTGTCTCGCAATGTCGAGGCAAGGAAGGTGGGGTTGCCACCGGAGAGGTAGACGAGCCCGGCGCGCTCGATCATCGGGACCCAGCGCGCATCCTGGGCATCATCACGCGTGCGCACGTCAACGACCACCTGCTCGGCATCCAGTCGCTCGGCGGCAGCACGGCCGAGTGAATGCCAGTGGTCGAGCGAGCCCTGGCCTTCCGGGGCGGCCGCTGTTGCCAGCTGGACGTAGACGCGGGGCCGGTCGGCGAGCAGCCATGCCTCAACAGGCTGCATGACGGGGAGGTATTCCCCGCTGCCGACGAGGGCAAGACGGCCGGGCATGCACTCACGGTAGTCGGGCGCCGACGACGCCCGAGGGCGGTGTGCTGGTCGACCCTGTGGGGCCCGAGGGGCGCGGGGAACATCGCGGCAGGTGGCACCGTTGTAGCGTCCGCACCTAGAGGAGGTGGACGTGACGCAGAGCGTGGAGCTGGCCGTCTCCGGCATGACGTGCACCACCTGTGCCTCCCGCATTGAGCGCAAGCTCAACAAGATTCCCGGGGTGAGTGCCTCGGTCAACTACGCCACCGAAAGCGCCCATGTCGACTTCGGTCCTGACGTCGAGGTGGCCGATCTCTTGCGGACGATCGAGCAGACCGGTTATGCGGCGTCGCTGGTAGCCGATGCCGCCGTCGACGATGCCGAGGTCGCATCCCTGCGGATTCGATTCTGGGTGTCGCTTGCCCTTGCCCTGCCCGTCGTTGCGTTGGCGATGGTGCCTGTCCTGCAGTTCCCCGGATGGCAGTGGGTGTCTCTCGTCCTTACGACGGTCGTCGTGGCCTGGGGTGCATGGCCCTTCCACCGTGCTGCGGCGATCAATGCACGCCACGCGGCAGCCACGATGGACACGCTGGTCAGCCTCGGCGTGCTCGCCGCCTATCTGTGGAGCGTGTGGGCACTGGTCTTCGGTGGCGCCGGTGCCCTGGACTACACGATGAGCCACGGGCTCTTCGCGCGCTCGCATGGCGGACCACCGGACCTCTACTTCGAAGTGGCCGCCGCTGTGCCGGTCTTCCTACTGGCCGGCCGCTGGTTCGAGGCACGCGCCAAGCGTCGCTCGACGCAGGCGCTGCGAGCGCTCGCCGGCCTGGCTGCCCCCGATGCGGCCGTGCTGGTCGATGGCGTCGAGGTCCGCACGCCCGCCGCTTCCTTGCGCGTGGGTGATCGATTCGTCGTACGCCCCGGTGAGCGCATCGCCACTGACGGCGTGGTCGAGTTGGGCCAGAGTGCGGTCGACGCCTCGCTGCTGACCGGGGAGCCGGTGCCGCTTGAGGTGGGGACCGGTGATTCCGTCACGGGTGCCACGGTGAACGTCGATGGCACGCTCACCGTGCGAGCCACTCGCGTGGGGGCCGACACTCAACTCGCGCACATGGCCCGACTGGTCGCGGAGGCGCAGGGCGGCAAGGCACCCGTGCAGCGACTCGCGGATCGAGTTGCGAGCGTGTTCGTGCCGGTCGTCATCGTGGTCGCGCTGGCCACGCTTGCTGTCTGGATTCTCGTGTCCGGTGATGTCGAAGCTGCCTTCACGGCAGCGGTGGCCGTGCTGATCATCGCCTGCCCCTGCGCGCTTGGCCTGGCTACGCCGACCGCTCTGCTCGTCGGCACGGGCCGCGGCGCTCAGCTCGGTATCTTGATACGCGGTCCCGAAGTGCTCGAGGACACCCGTCGCGTCAACACCGTCGTACTCGACAAGACCGGCACGGTGACAGCCGGTCGCATGTCGCTGCAGGATGTCGTCGCGGCTCCCGGCGAGGACCCGGTGATAGTCGGTGCCATGGCTGCCGCAGTCGAAGCGCCCAGCGAGCACCCGATCGGTCGCGCCATTGCCGCGGGCATCACTGCCCTGCCCGTGGAGCAGTTCCGCAACGAACGGGGCCTGGGTGTCCGGGGGATCGTGCAGTCACACGAGGTCGCCGCGGGCCGACCGGAGTGGGTGGCGGCCACGGTGGGCGCGGGCGAGGTGCCGGCGAGCCTGCGGGCACGCATCGATTCGGCAGAGAATGACGGCATGACCGTCGTGGCAGTCGGCTGGTCGGGTGCCGTGCGTGGCGCCATGGTGGTCGCGGACTCGCCACGTCCGTCAAGTGCGCACGCGGTCTCCCTGCTTCGTGGCCTTGGCCTGGAGCCGGTCTTGGTCACGGGCGACAACCTCCGCACCGCTGAGTCCGTCGCGGCCAGCGTGGGGATCACACGCGTACGAGCGGGGGTCCTGCCGCAGGAGAAGGTCGAGATCGTGCGCGCGCTGCAGTCTGAAGGGCGCATCGTCGCCGTGGTCGGGGACGGCGTCAACGATGCCCCGGCGCTTGCACAAGCCGACCTGGGCATCGCGATGGGCACGGGCACGGACGCCGCGATCGAGGCCAGCGACCTGACCCTCGTGCGGGCCGATCTCATGGCCGCGGTGGATGCGATCCGGCTGTCTCGCAGCACCCTGCGCACGATCAAGGGCAATCTCTTCTGGGCCTTCGCCTACAACGTGGCGATGATCCCGCTGGCCGCCGCGGGACTCCTCAATCCCCTGCTGGCCGGAGCCGCCATGGCACTGTCGTCGGTCTTCGTCGTGGCCAACAGCCTGCTCCTGCGACGCTTCCGCCCGAGCGCGTAGGCGTCATCGTGGAATCGTCGGGGCCCGACGACCCGGGCCGGTGAGCGGGCCCGAGACAGGGACCTGTGCCCTTGCTCACAAACGGCCGTCAGTAAGGGTTTACATGGTGTTTACAGGTGGCTTGTTACGGGCAGGATGGGCCCAGGCTGCTCCTATGGGCTGACGCACCGGACCTGACGCGACGAGGAGATCCGATGACCATTCCCGGTCTCGACAATCCGCCGACACGCAACAAGAAGTTGCTCGAGTGGGTTGAGGAAGTCGCAGCGCTCACCCAGCCCGACGAAGTGATCTGGTGCGATGGGTCGCAGGACGAGTGGGAGCGCCTGACACAGCAGATGGTCGACAGTGGCACGTTGATCCGCCTTAACCCCGCGCTTCGCCCCAACTCTTTCCTTGCCCGCTCCAGTCCCAGCGATGTGGCCCGGGTCGAGAGCCGCACCTACATCTGCTCGCACTACGAGGCCGACGCCGGCCCCACCAACAACTGGATGGATCCGGTTGAGATGAAGGGCATCCTGCGCGGGCTCTTCGAAGGATCCATGCGTGGTCGCCCGATGTACGTCGTTCCCTTCAGCATGGGGCCACTCGGCTCGCACATCGCGCAACTCGGTGTCGAGCTCACCGACTCGCCCTACGTCGTGATCAACATGCGCATCATGACGCGCATGGGCAGTGCCGCCCTGGAGCAGATCGGGGAGAGCGGAGATTTCGTGCCCGCCGTGCACTCGGTGGGCTACCCCCTCGCGGACGCCGAGGGCACATCCCGCCCCGATGTCCCCTGGCCGTGCAACGACACGAAATACATCACCCACTTCCCGGAGACCCGGGAGATCTGGTCGTTCGGTTCGGGCTACGGCGGCAACGCCCTGCTCGGCAAGAAGTGCTTCGCCCTGCGCATTGCCTCGGCCATGGCCCGCGACGAGGGCTGGATGGCCGAGCACATGCTCGTGCTGAAGCTCACCTCGCCGTCTGGTGACACCCGCTACATCACG
>CAINGG010000196.1 GCA_903848435.1 uncultured Actinomycetes bacterium
GCCGCGCGATTGGAGCGGCGAACTCATGAAGCCGCTAACCATTGGCGAGACCCTCGTTGTTGAGGGAGTGGGTGTCGAAGTCCTTTCACGCGCAGGGAATTCCTACTCGATCAAGGTGCATTCCCCCGCACCATCCCCTGTCATTCCTGGGCCCGTCTCTGGAGCCCGAACGCAAGTTCTCTTGTCGTCAGTGGCGGTGACATGGCGACCGCCCCTCCAGACAGGTTGGACGGAAATCGTCGGCTACGAATACCGAGTTGGGAGCGGGCCCTGGACGCGCACAGCCCAGACACGGGTCACTATCACTGGCGTCAAGCGCGGCCAGCGCATCACCGTGCAGGTCCGAGCTATCAACCCCGTTGGGGCGGGGCCCATCACCCGCGTCGTTGCTCGAATTACATAACCAACTAGTCCTGGCTGGCCCAGCAGCAAGTTCCCGCAAGCATCTCCGGGATGCTCCAGAGGCGGCGCGGTCGCCTGATCGAGTCGGGCTAGATCGCAACCGGCCGGCCCGTGCGCGCGCTCTCGGCCGCGGCCGCGGCCACCACCACAGGCGCCCGCCCCTCGGCAAGCGACACCGGAGACGGGCCGCCGTCGAGGACGTAGTCGGTGAAGTAGCGCCACTGGTCGCGGTAGGCGGTCTCGTAGCGCTCGATGAAGAAGTTGGGCAGCACGGGGCGATGCGTCTCATCAGCGAGGTAGACCTCGCTGGAGCTCAGGCGCACGTTGTCGGACACCGCCATGCCGAGTGAGCCGAGCACCTCCACGCGCTGGTCGTAGCCGTAGGGCGCCTCACGTGAGATGGCGCTCGTGGTGATGGCGCCATTGGCATGCGTGAGCACCGCCACGGCCACATCAACGTCGCCCGCTTCGCCAATCGCCGGATCGATGAGATTGGCACCCTGCGCCCACACCTGCACGACGGGCGAACCCACGACGTACGCCGCCATGTCGAAGTCATGGATCATCATGTCGACCCAGATACCGCCACTCACGCGCACATACTCCACGGGCGGCGGAGAGGGATCGCGGCTCGTCACCCGCGCCATGCGCACCTCGCCGATGCGCCCGCTGGCGACGGCCTCGCGCACCGCTCGATGGCCGGGGTCGAACCGGCGGTTGAAGCCGACCATGAAGGGCACGTCCCGCCGCTCCAGCACGGCGGCCACCCGATCGACCTGGGCGAGATCGAGGCTGATCGGCTTCTCGCAGAAGATCGCCTTGCCGGCCTCGGCAGCATCGATGATGTAGTCGACGTGCGTGTCGGTCGACGTGCAGATGGCCACGGCATCGGAAGCGGCAATGACCTCGTCCGGGCCGAGAGCCGGTACGCCGTACATCGCGCCGACCTCCTCGGCCGCGGCCGCCGACACGTCACTGACCGCGGAGAGCTCCGCACGCGGGGTCTGCCGGGCGATATAGCCCGCGTGCATGCGGCCGATGCGCCCCACGCCGATGACGCCTATGCGCAAGGTCATGCCGTCTCCCGCTTCGTCGCGTGTTCCTTCAGGGCTGAACGCACCTCGTCGATCGTCCACCCGCTTGCCAATGCCTCGCGCACCACCGCGGCCTGGCTGGGCGGCGCGAGGCCACCGACCGGCGGATCGCGGTCGAGGTTGGTCGGGAAGGGATAGCCCTCGGCTGCTGACCGCAGGGCGAGCTCCACGCGCGGGTCGTCGCCGCGGGCGAGCAACTCGGGATAGATGGCGAGTACGACGCGCTCGCGGTCGATGCTCTCCATGGCACGGCCGAAGGCGCTGGAGACCTGCAGCAGGTTGACCATGCGCCGCACATCCGACGACCGGTTCGTGCCCGCGCCGTGGATGAGCGCCGGGTTGAAGAAGATCGCATCGCCCTTGGCGAACGGCACCTGGACGCACGCCTGGGTGGTGAACGTCGCGAAATCGTCACGTCCTGGGATGAGGTAGCCGGCGGGGTACTTCTGCGAATGCGGCAGCAGCATCGTGGGTCCGGTCTCCAGGGGCGTGTCATCGTGCGCGATGGCACCCTGCAAGGTCAGGGCCGGCGACAGTTCGTGCACGTGGTCGGGATAGCCCTCGATCTGCTCGGCCGACATGAAGCCCAGGTGATAGTCGCGGTGCGGCACCTGCGCGGCACCCCCCGGATTGACGACGTTGACCTGCGCGGTCATCTGGTAGGCCGGGCCGAGCCACGCCGTCGACACGAGATCGATCACGGCGTTGCCGTGGTAGTCGATGAAGGCGGCAGGATCTGCAACCGCCAGCTTTTCCAGCGAGTTCCAGATGCGGTCGTTGGCACCCGGCTTGGCGAAGTGGTCGCCCACCGACGTACCCGCCGCGTGCTGCTGATCGATGATGGCGAAGAAGACCTTCGTCAC
>CAINGG010000197.1 GCA_903848435.1 uncultured Actinomycetes bacterium
GCCGGTGAAGGTCTTGGTGACCGAGCCGATGTTGGACTGTCGGTCCGGTGTCATCGCTCGCTCACGCTCGTCATTGGCGTAGCCCACCGTGCCGACCCAGCGGCCGCGGCCGGGCACGATCACCGTCGCCATCGCCCCTCCGGGAAGACCTGCCCAGGCCTCGAGCAGGCCGGCGTTGAGACGTGCGGTGGCTCCGCTGGGAAGAGTCGACGTGCTGGTCGACGGTGGAGTGACGTCGCCCCGGGGTCCCACCTGGGCTCCCACCGCGGTCGGCGTGAGCAGTGCGATGGTCATGGCGAGCGAGGCGGTGGCGGCGATGCCTTTGTTCATTGGGCTATGAAATCACCCGGTACCCCTAACGTCGGTACAGGTCGCTCTGACATCCCCTACTGTCCCAGGCATGCGCCTCACTGCTGCCCTTGTCGTTCCCGTCCTCGTCGCCTCACTCGGTGTGCCCACCGCGGCCGTGGCCGCGCCCGTTCCGGACCCCCTGGCGAAGGCCACGTCGGAGTCCACGCTGCGATGGAAAGACTGCGGCGGGGAGAGTCTGCGGCGAGTTGAGTGCGCGGTCCTGACGGTTCCCCGTGACTGGGGTAATCCAGATTCGGGGACCTATCGGATCGCTGTTGGGAGGATTCCTGCCGCTGTCACGCCCTCGCGGGGCGTGCTGTTCTTCAATCCGGGAGGTCCGGGAAGCGCTGGACTCACGGCGTTGGATTTTGTTAGCCGACGTCTTCCAGATGGGGTGCGCGACTCCTTTGATCTTGTGACCTTTGATCCGCGAGGTGTCGGGCAGTCACAACCGAAACTCAAGAACTGCGCCACGACAGATCTGCAGCTGCCACCGACGGGCCGCGTCGACTGGGAGGCGGTCACCGCTGAGTATCTCGATGCCGTGGGCGCTGACCTTCAGCAATGCTTCGCGCTCAATCAGAACGACGCTGAGTTCGTCGGCAGTTGGCAGGTCATTCGCGACATCGATGCATTGCGTCGTGCGCTCGGCGTCGAGAAGATCAACTTCTGGGGGATGAGCTACGGCACAAACCTCGGTCGCGCCTACGCGCAGCAGTTCCCCCAGCGAGTCCGAGCCCTGGTGCTGGACGGTGCCATCACCCCGACGCCAACCATTGGCGATTACGCCCGTGAGCACATCTGGGATGACATCACCGCGATTCAGACCATGCTCGGAGCCTTCGGGCCTAAGGCCAAGCGGGCCTACAGAACCGTCATGTCCTACCTGGAGAATCAAACCCTCGCTGACGAAGACGGCGACGAGCTCACACGGTGGGATGTCGTGGCTTACCTCTCCGGCAATGCGGCCTACCAGAGCTCGTGGGGCAAGACGAAGAAGGAACTCATCGAGATCTACGGTGCCGTCCGCAAGAAGCGTGGCCTCAATCGCTTGCTGGCCAATCGCATTCGTGCAGATGTTATCTCGACGCGCGCCGAAGAGAGTTCCCCTGTCTTCAACTTCGTCAATTGCTCGGACATGCATGATCGCCCCTCGTCGCAAGTCCTCGCGGGCGCAGCCGAGCAGGCCGCCAAGGTCGGCGGGACGCCGTTGGGACTTTTCCCACTCGATGAGGGGACGCAATGCGCTGGACTGCCCCCCCTAGGCAATGCGCTACCGCCGTTGGCGGGTGTCCTGCGGTTGAGCACTCCCCCGGTGATCGTCAATTCGATCGGCGATAACCGCACACCGTGGCTCGGGGCTCGCGAGACGGCTAACGCGTTCACCGGCTCGTCCATGGTCACGTATGCCGGCACGCAGCATGTGACCTACGGCGGCACGTCGGAGTGCGTGGATGCCGCGGTCACGCCGTATCTCCTCAACCTGGCCCGCCCGCCCAGGTCGGTGGCGTGCCCGCTCGTCTACCCCTAGCGGGTGGAGGCTGAGCCCGTGATCCTCGGCGCCGTGGCCGTGGCGTTCGCCCTCATGGGTGTCGGCGCGCTCGTGCGGCCCCGACCGGTCGATGTCGAAGGTGGTCGTGCTCTACCTCGTCATTGAGGTCGTCGCGGGAGTAGTGCTGGTACTGGCCCGCGAGTGCCTACGTGCGCTCGATCAACTGGATCGTGCGGCCGTCGGGATCGGTGAGCGTGACCACCGCGCCGCCGGGGATCTCATGGGGCTCGGAGCACCCGATGCCGAGGGCGGTGAGCCGTGCGCTCTCCGAAGTGAGGGAGTCCACCCGCAGCAGCAGCACTTGCGAGCCGCCCGTCGTCGTCATGCCCGGGCGCCACGGGGTGTGCAGGGCCAGGAAGGTGCCGTCGGACAGCGCGAAGTTGGCCCACCCGGCCCCGGGCTCCGGGGCCACCCCCAGCAGATCCCGGTAGAAGGCCCGGCAGGCATCAAGCTGCTCGGTCATGAGCATGGTCCCGTCGTACCGCATAGCGGTCACGCTAGCGGGTGCTGATCGCCTCACGGGTTCCCCGTGAAACGCCGGGGACCCAGGGGTCAAGGACCTGGTGGGGCGTGTGGGACGGATGTGACAGAAATGTGACCTTGGGCTAGGGTCCCATGACCATGTGGACTGACCGGTCAGGCCCGTTGGACGAGTCGGAGGGCCCCGCCCTCTCTCCCGAGGAGCGCCGCGTCGCCCGCCAGGCCCGTCGCGCCGCGCAGGCTCGGCGCCTGCGGATGCGCCGCCTGTCGGTCACGGTGACGGTCACCGCCCTCGTGGTCGTCGTGGGCGCCGTCCTCGTCCTGCGGCCAGCGGCCGACGTCGCCCCCGAACCCGCGGGGGTCGCGTCCATGGCTACGCCCGCTCCGGGCTTCGCGCCC
>CAINGG010000198.1 GCA_903848435.1 uncultured Actinomycetes bacterium
GGCCGTAGCGATTGCGGTAGCGCACGTGGATCTCGTCGGGGTGCCCGTAGAGCAGCGACTTGCGCGCCTTGGCGGGCAACTTCGACCAGGGTGTCTCGGTGTCAAAGCCCATCTCGTCGGCCAACGCCTCGACCAGGCGCGCAAAGTAGTCGGTGACGTGGCCGCCAGACCACGGCGCAATCGCACCTTCGTCGAGGGTGAGCGACGGGTCGGGGACGAGAAGCTCCGGGTCCACCTCCATGCGCGTGCCCAGGCCCGTGCACTCGGGGCAGGCGCCGAAGGGCGAGTTGAAGGAAAAGGATCTGGGCTCGAGCTCTTCGAACGACAGGTCGTCCACCAGGCAGGCCAGATGCTCGCTGTAGACGCGCTCGCGATCGGCGTCGCCCTCAGGCAGGTCCACCAGCTCGGCGATGACCAGGCCGGCAGACAGTCGTAGCGCCGTCTCCACGGAGTCCGTGAGGCGGCGTCGGGATGACGACTTGGCCGTGAGGCGGTCGACGACCACCTCGATCGTGTGCTTCTCCTGCTTCTTGAGCGTGGGTGGCTCCTCGAGCGGGTAGACGACGCCGTCGACTCGAACGCGCGCATAGCCCTGCGCCTGCAGCTGTCGGAAGAGCTCGCCGTACTCACCCTTGCGCTCGCGCACGACTGGACTCAGCACCTGGAAGCGGGTGCCGTCGGGCATCTCCAGGAGCCGGTCGACGATCTGGCCCGGGGTCTGCCGGGCGATGGGGCGCCCGCACTCGGGGCAGTGCGGCTTGCCGATGCGCGCGAAGAGCAGGCGGAGGTAGTCGTAGACCTCGGTGATGGTCCCCACGGTTGAACGCGGATTGCGAGACGTCGACTTCTGGTCGATCGACACGGCGGGCGACAGGCCCTCGATGAAGTCCACGTCGGGCTTGTCCATCTGGCCGAGGAACTGACGAGCGTAGGCCGACAGGCTCTCGACGTAGCGACGCTGCCCCTCGGCGAAAATGGTGTCGAAGGCCAGGCTCGACTTGCCGGAGCCGCTCAGTCCGGTGAAGACGATGAGGGCGTCCCGGGGCAGGTCAAGGGAGACGTCCTTGAGGTTGTGTTCCCGCGCCCCGCGCACGATCAATCGGTCCGACACCGGGACAGGCTAACCGTAGGCTGGGGATATGGCATACACGGGCAATGTGCGGGTGGGCGGGCCCGCGGACGTGCACGAACTCCCCCGGCTGATCATCAGCAAGATGGCTGTCGGCCCCTACGACAACAACAGCTACCTCCTGAGGTGCCGTGAGACCGGTGAGCAGTTGCTCATCGATGCCGCTGCGGAGCCTGAGCGCCTCCTCGACCTCGTGGGAGCGGACGGCGTGACGGCCATCGTCACGACCCATCAGCATGGTGACCACTGGCAGGCGCTGGGCGAGGTTGTCGCTGCCACGGGAGCCGTGACCATGGCCGGCCGGCTCGACGCACCGGGAATACCGGTGGCCACCGACGTGCTCATCGATGACGGCGACGAGATCGCCTTCGGGGCGATCACGCTGACCGCGGTGCATCTCGTGGGCCACACGCCCGGGTCGATCGCGCTGATCTACGACGA
>CAINGG010000199.1 GCA_903848435.1 uncultured Actinomycetes bacterium
ACCCGTCCTTGGTCATCCCCTCGCTACTCCCCGCCTACCTTCGGAAATGCCCGAACGAAGACACCAACAAAGGAGCAGCACGTGAACAGGACCGGAATCATCTCGGCGGTGGTCGGTAGTGCTGCCGTCCTAGCCGCCGCCACCATCGCCGGTGTCGCCGTCGTCAACGCGGCCACCACCACGTCGGGTACGTCGCAGACTGAGACACGCCAGGTTGTCGCCGACTCGCGGGCCACGTTGGCCGCCCAGGAACTTGGCCTTCCGGAGATCAAGGACCCCAAGCCCGCACCGGCAGCCGCAGAACCCGAGGTCATCGCTGTCCCGGCCCAGGGTGGATCGGGCAACGCGCCCGCACCCCAGGGCGAGTACCAGGACGACGATCAGTACCAGGGTCAGGGCGAGGAGTACGAGGACGGAGAGGCCTACGACGACGAGGAGTACGAAGAGGAAGAGGAAGTGGAAGGCGAGGAGGAGTACGAGGGCGAAGACGAGGGTGACGATGACGACGACTGAGACCACGCGCAAGCCCAGCAAGAGCCGGACCGGTGAGCGCATCCTGGCGGTCGGACTGGCCTCGACCGCATGCATCGGACTCGTCGGCGTCGTCGGCGTCCGCGCTGCTCAATCCGGAGAGTCCGAGACTGAGTCGGCTGACGTCACCCAGCAGGTGAGTTCGCAAGGGCTCACGCAGGCAGACCTCGATGCCTACGCCGCACAACTCGCCGAGCAGGCAGCGCAGCTCAAGGCATACCGCAAGGAACTCAAGAAGGTCGCTAAGCAACTCAACGCTGAGGTGGTGGCCTACAACCGCTCATTGGCCACCAGCGCGCCTGTCTACGTCGAAGTCCCGTCCGCAGGCACATGGTCCGGAGGAGGCAACTCCGGTGGCGGCAATGCGCCCGCACCGGCACCGGCACCCCAACCGCAATCACAGACCTACACCAGTTAGGCATTCCATGTATTTCGCAGAGCGCACGATGAGGGCGATGGGCTCCAGTGCCCAGGTCCTCATCTGCGCGCGCAGCGTGTCCGGGGCGCAAGCCCTCGCTGATCTCGCCCAAGTGCGCATCGAGCTGCTCGAGCAGTGCTGGTCGCGGTTTCGCGACAGCAGCGAGCTCAACCGGTTGAACGCACACGCCGGACGCGGCCCACTTCACGTGTCTCAGGATCTCGGCACACTCGTCGGAGTCATGCTGGAGGCAGAGGAATGGACCCAGGGCGCCTTCGATCCGACAGTGCTGGGGTCCATGCAGCGGCTCGGCTACGACGGTGACTTTGCCGACGTGGTGGCTCGCGAAGCATTGTCTTCGGTGCACGAGACGTTCGCGCCGTCGCGTGGCATGTCCGGAATCCAGTTCGACCCGGTGTCGCACGAGATCTCGCTGCCCATCGGCGTCGGTCTTGATCCCGGGGCCATCGGCAAGGGGCTTGCCGGCGACATCGTGGCGAGTGAGATCCACGCCGCAGGTGCCGAAGGCGTGCTCATCAACCTGGGAGGGGACATCTCCACCCGCGGCAACGCCGGCGGCACTCCCTGGGTCGTCTCCATCGTCGACCACCGTCGAGAGGACGCAACGACGCCCGGGTCCGTGCAACTCCGGGGCGCGCAGCGCGCTATCGCCACGTCCTCATCGCTG